>CAJQQH010000121.1 GCA_905480405.1 uncultured Polaribacter sp.
TAGGTCAACCAGAAGATGTTGCCGGAGTTGTATCCTTTTTAGCAAGTAAAGATGCTGCCTTTATTACAGCAGAAACTATCCAAGTAGGTGGTGGACAAGCTTTAGGTATTTAATAAATAAAGTACTTATTTAAATTGATAAAAGTCGTTTTGTAGTTTACAAAACGACTTTTATTTTTAATTTTGTATTAAAATTAAAAAACGTTTTAATGAAAAAGAATAAGCCTATATTTTTTATGATTCTTAGTGTTATTGCATTTGCGCTAATGAATGCTGTAGTTAAGTACCTAACTATTTTTAATGTCTATCAAGTTGTTTTTTTTAGATCTATAGGTACTTTAGCGTTTACAATACCTTTAGTTTTAAAATATAAAATTCCTTTTTTGGGAAATAATAAAAAGCTACTTTTTCTAAGAGGTTTTGTAGGTGTAATTTCTATAACTTGTTTTTTTCAATCTTTAAACTATTTGGCTGTTGGTACAGCAGTTTCCTTAAGATATACCTCACCAATTTTTGCTGCAATTTTTGCTATGTTTTTTCTAAAGGAAAATATTAAACCAATACAATGGTTGCTTTTTGCAATTGCATTTATAGGGGTTCTTATTATAAAAGGATTTGGAGTTGATATTAATACTATTGGTTTATTTCTTATTTTTTGTTCAGCAATTACTCTAGGTTTAATTTTTGTTATAATACGTAAAATGGGAAGTAAAGAAAACCCATTAGTTATTATTAATTATTTTATGATAATGGCTTTTGTTTTTGGAGGGTTTATGTCTATTAACAACTGGAAAACACCTAATTTAACTGAGTGGATTCTCCTTTTAAGTTTAGGAGTTTTTGGTTATGTTGGTCAATTGTATATGACAAAAGCATTCCAGTCGCAAGAAACGAGTATTATTGCACCTTTAAAGTATTTAGAAGTAGTATTTATGATAATAATTGGGGCAACTTGGTTTGGAGAAATTTATAACCTTTGGACCTTATTAGGTATCTTTTTAATCCTTTTAGGGCTATTCTATAATATTTACTTGAAGAAAAAACAGGGCTAATTTTTTAAAAATAGAAATTAAACCCTGAATTTAAGTTTTACTTATTTTTTTATTAATTTTAAAGACTGATTTTTTTTATCAATTTTTATGAAATAAATTCCTTTTCCTAAATCCTTTATAGAAAAAGGTTTATAAGCATTAAAAGAACCAACGAATTCTTTAATTTTTTTACCGCTAATATCAAAAAGTTTAATAGAATTTGTTTTAATATTTAGTTTAAAAAAATCATTTGTTGGATTTGGGAACATTATTACCTCATCAATTATTGATAAGTTTTCTACAGCCAATACAGCCAAATTATCCCCGTAAACTTTAAACTCACCTGGAGCTAACGTAATTAATGAATTTGTATTTGTAACGTTTAATGTTTCATTATCTTTTAACAAATTATACCAAGTACCCGTTTTTTGAAAAACAGGATTTATGTTTTGTGTAGTAACACCAAAATTACCAATAATGTTTATGTGCTGAATATCTGATGATGAAGTATTTGTTAATTGAATTTTCTTTAATCCGTTTGAATTTGAAGCATCTATTGTAAAATTATCAGTTTTAAAAATAGTATATTTTTGCTTTAGTTGGATTAATTTATTCCAAGTGTTATAAATATTTTTTCTGTTTTCATCATCAAAATACTCCCATTTAATTGGTTTATTTCCGGTTCTCCCATTCTCATTGATGCTTATATCATAACCTAACTCTCCAAATTGCCAAATCATTTTTGGTCCTGGAATTGTAAAGTAAAATGCTCCCGCTAATTCAATCCTTTGTAAAGCAGTAGTAATATTTTTTACATCATAAGTACCATTAGAATTTCCGTCAGAAATATTCTCATACATTAATCTCTCTTCATCATGGCTTTCCATATAACTCACATTAGCAGGTACAGACCAACTTCTGTTTTTGTAAGAAACCCAAGAAAAATCTGAAGAATAACTGCCAGAATGTTTTCCTCTTGTAGCAGAAGAATAATTATAATTGTGATTTCCCCACATCATAATCCCCTTTCCTTCTCCTAATCTATAATTTACCCATTCAGTTTCTTCTGCATTACCACCTAAATGCTCAAAAATAACATAAAAATTAGGATCTTTTTCCCATTGATAATCTGCATACTCTTTTAAAATATCAACTCTATCTTGTTGGTAGTTTCCTGTACAAGCTTCATCACTAGAAGAACAGTTTTGCGTAAACCCTTTAGTTAAATCCCATCTAAAACCATCAATTTTGTATTCATCAATTAAATATTGAGTGGTTCTTTTTACATAATCTTGTACCGCTTGTTTACTATGGTTAAAGTCGTTAAAAACACTATAACTATGTGTTGCTGTTTGATTAAAGAAAGGACTATTTTCATTTGCTTGTCCACCAGTTCCACCATTACTGCTATTCCACATTCTGTAAAATGGATTTTGACCTGTTGCATGGTTGTAAACAACGTCTAATATAATAGCAATTCCACGTTTATGACATTCATCTACTAATTGTTTAAAAGAAGTTGGAGAGCCATAATATTTATCTATTGCCATATGGTAAGAAGGATTGTATCCCCAAGAAAGATTACCGTCAAATTCATTTATAGGCATTAACTCTATGGCATTTATTCCTAAATTTTGTAAGTAGTTTAAACGTGCTTTAACAGCATCAAAACTATGTAATTCATCAAAATCTCTAATTAATAGTTCATAAATTACTAAATCTGTTTTTGCAGGTTTTTGAAAATCTGTTACTTGCCAATTAAAAGAATCATCACCCGTTCTTAACAAAGTTACTAAGTGATCTGTTTTTCCAGAAGGATAAACTGGCAAGTTTGGATATGTTGTTTCATTAATATGTTGATCATCATTTGGATCTAAAATTTGAGTAGAATAAGGGTCTGCAATTCTTATTTGACCATCTACTAAATATTGATATGAATAGTCTGTTTTTTCAGTTAAGCCAGTTAATTCTATCCAGAAACGATTTTTATTACTGTCTTTTTTTAAGAGATAATTGTCATCATCTCTTTTCCAATCGTTAAAACTTCCAATAAGGTGTACATATTCTTTTTCTGGAGCATATAAAACCAAAGTTACTTTAGACGCATCATTTTCATGAAAGTTAATACCATCTAACATTCCGTTTGGTAGTGCAGATTCAGTAACATTAGGAGTATCAGGTTCATCACCAACTTGATATATTATATCTTGAGATTTTTTATCTCCATCTCCGTTTTTGGCTTTTATAAGCATACCAATACTTCCAATACCTGTTCTGTTATAAAAGTTAGAAGGAGTAATGGTAATTGAGAAAGTACCGTCATTATTATTAGTTAATTTTTGTGCTTCATCAGAATTTGTCCAAGAACCATTAGTTGGTGAATCTTGACTATTTAAATCATTTATGTCATAAGACCAAGACCATAAATAAATATCAGATACTCCCCAAGCAGATGGGTTTACGTTAGAAACTGTAATAGTAACTGCGTCACTTTCGTTAAATGTTGTTGGTGATGCAGAAAACACTACGCTTTCTTGCGTTTGGCTAAAAGCTAAAGAAGTAATAAATAAAAATATGAATGCAATTTTTCTCATAAGATTTGTGTTTAAAAAACAAGAGCTATCCGTATAAAATAGATAGCTCTTGTAAGTTTAATGAAAACTTAGTTTTTTGTATAAGTAATATTATCTGGGTCTGAAAAATCTAATGAGAACGTATAAGTACCAGCAGTAGTTAATAAATTAGCTCCTCCATTATCTAATGTACCATCAGCGCCATCATCTCCGTAATTGGTACCCCAATCGTTGTTAGATCTAAATTTGTACTCTCCATCTATTAGAGTTACGTTTTCTAAAATCCAAACTTCATTAAAAGGTTTAGACCAGTCTCTTTTAAATTGAGCATCTGGTGTTGCACCCCAATTATTATAAGCGCCACCAACTAAGCCCCAAACATGTTCTATTTTTTCTAAAGTATAGGTCTTATCGTTTAAATCTACAGTTGCAATATAAATACCAGCAGTTACAACAATATTAGCTCCACCATCATCTAAAGTACCATCGACACCATCATCTCCATAGTTAGTTCCCCAATCATTGTTCATTCTAAATTTCATTTCACCATCTATAAGTGTAACAATTCCTCTAAAAACATCTGAATATTGGTCATATTCTAACATAAAATCAGGAGTTGCTCCCCAATTGTTATAAGCGCCACCAACTATTCCTAAAGAGAAACTTTCTATAGTATAAGTTAGGTTATTTAAATCCATTACAATTTTATAAGAACCTGCAGTTACAGTCATATTTCCTCCACCAGAAGTTAAAACACCACCAGTTGAAGAATCGCTACCATAATTATTAGCCCAATCATTGTTTTCTCTAAATTTAAACTCACCATCTATAAGATTAACGTAGGCGTTTAAAACACCATCTACATCAGTTTTAAAAAGAGGTAAGTCTGGAGTTGCACCCCAATCATTTGCAGCAGAACCAACGATACCCCAAGTTGTAGATAAATCTAAAACAGTTAAATAAGTAGTAACATTAATCGTTATTGGAGTTGTAATTCTTTCTAAAACAGAGTTAGAGGCACTGTCTTTTATAACAGATCTAACTCTTAATTGTAATTTACCTTCAGTATCAACAGGAATTCCTGCTTGAATAGCGATTGAATTTAATTGAGCATTTGTTAATGTTATAGAATTTTCATTTTTAACATTTCCGGCTTCAATTGGCATAGCGAAATCTGTACCATCTAAAGCAGCTTCTAAGTAATAATCTATATCTATATTTAAAGAAGAGTCTAAGATAGGATCATTCCAACCAACAGTTATGGCAACTGCATCGTTATTATCTAATGAAAGTACAAAAGAATCGCCATCTGCAACACCACTAAAAGTTGGTGAATTAACAGGGTAAGTAGTTACTAATAATAAAATACTGTTCGTAAGTTTATCTGCATTTTTAACTCTTAAATAAATAGCTATATCTCTAAAGCTAGTTACACCTGCATTATTTATGGCATCATTAAAGTCTGTTACAGACATAGAGAAATTACTATTTTCTGTACTACCCAAAGCAATAGGAGTTGTAAACTCTGCATCTGTAGCCATTTCTACAGTATAATCTGTACCAGAACCTAATTGGTCTACCCAATTTATTGTAAAAGCAGGATTATCTGGTAGCGCAAAATTTAAAAATACACTACTAATTCCAGGTGTGTTTAATGTAAATGTAGCATCTGGACTTGTTACTGTTAAGCTATCTTCTACTTCACAAGAACCTAGTAATAAGGTAAATGAAAGTAATAAGTAACTTAAATTTTTTATATAATTTTTCATTTTTTAACTTTTAAAATTAAATTGATATTATAAATTTAATGGGATTAAAATATACTGACCAGTTAGATCATTAAACCACACATCATAATCATCTTCTACAATAACGGGTATAGAATCACCACCATCTGTTGCAATTCCTGAAAAAGAAGTTGAACTTCCCCAATTAGAACCAGAATCCGTTACAAAAGCTACATTACCAGGAAGTAATTTAACATTATTTGCATACCAAATATGACCATCAAAAGCTAAAGGAGTCATTGTAATGTCTGTAGTACTTGTTCCTTTTAAAGTTAAACTAGCAGGACTTGTAATACCAGAAGCATCAAAAGCTACAGTAGTATATTTTTTTGTTGCAAAATTTATGGTAAAAGTATAATAACCAGAAGCAGAAACACCAAATCTACCAGGATCATCAGATTGTGTTCCAGGGTTACCAGCAACTTCTCCGCTTTCGCTTACGTCATCGCTTCCTTCAGAGTTTGTTTCTCCCCATTGTGGTTGCCATAAACCTTTACTTTCTAATATTTTAAACCTTCCTTCATCATAACTAGCACTTGTGTTTTCAAAGTAACCAGTGTACTGAAAAACATTACTGTCATTATGATCTCTAAAAAGTGCAGGATTATTAAGGTTATTATTCCAACCAGAAGCAACACCATTACCAACTAAGTAATAATCGTTAAAAACATAATTAAAGTATGGATATACATTAAATTGTATAGCATTAGATATTGCTTGTTCACTACTTTGTGAACCAATTGTAGAAATTACTCTTGTAAATAATGCTTTCCATTCAAAAGGGTTTAAACCTGCATTACCGGCTGCAGCATTTACTTCATTTACAGATAAAGTAATAGTGTTTTGACCTGTAACAGTTGCCGCAGTAACTGGAGCTGTAAAAGCTTCATCGCTAGAGAATTCTATAGCATACGTAACAGATGCTTGTTGCCCGTAATCTGCTTCATTCCAATTTAATGTAACAGCGGGGTTATTTGTATTAACAGCATCTAATTCTAAATCTGTAAAACCAAGTTCTATTAAAACAGGTGCTGTTGGTGCTGAAATTGTAAATATTTCAGAATTATCATCACAAGAATTGAAAACTAATAATAGTAATCCAATTATTGTAATTGCTGAAAATCTTTTTATATTTTTCATCATTTGTATATTATTTTTAAAATTAATACCCTGCATTTTGTGTTAAATTTGGGTTAGAAGCAATACTTGCTGAAGGGATAGGGTAAAGGTCCATGTGAGCTGGCAATGCAATACCATTTGTACCATTTCCTTTCCAAGCCCAATTATAAGATCCACCTGTAAATTTACCATATCTAACTAAATCTTGTCTTCTATGAGCTTCCCAATGCAATTCTCTAGCTCTTTCATCTAAAATAAAATCTAAACTTAAATCTGAAAAGGTTAAGTTATTTTGTGGGTTATTTGCTCTTGTTCTTAATGAGTTAATGTAGTTAATACCATCTGTTTCAGAAGCTCCTGATGCTCCTCTTAATTGAGCCTCTACATACATTAAGTATACATCTGCTAATCTAAATAAAGGAAAATCTGTATCTACAAATGTTTGATCTACACCAAAACTACCTGTAGATTTTGCATTAGAATATTTTTCTATAACATAACCTTGATCTTTATCAGAGATATCTGTAATTTCTATACTTCTAGTTCCAGAAATTAAAGTGTTTCTAGAATCGTTAGAATAGATTCCATCGTTAAACAATTCTGCAAATTGTTTTCTAACTCTTAGAGCTCCACCCCAACCACCAGCACCAACACCAAGTGCAGCACCGTTTTCTTCTATACTACCAACTTCACCATTTATCATTACAGTTGTAGGACCGTAGTTTTGTGTATAAGTTCCATCAGAAATTAAAGGGAAAATTATTTCAGAATTTGCTGAATTTACATCATTATCTGCCATAAAGTTATGACCATATTCTGTTGCTAAAGCATAACCACCAGCAATAATTTTTTTACAAGCCTCTAAACTTTCAGTATATTTTGCTTCACCAATATACACTTCAGCATTTAAATACATTTTAGCTAAAATCATCCAAGAAACTCCTTTATCTGCTCTACCATGTTCGTTTTGCATTGGATCTTTTAAATCAGACTCAATAGCAATTAATTCAGCCTCAACAAAATCAAATAACTGTTTTCTATCATAAGCTTGTGGTTGTGCGTTAATAGCATCTTCTTCTGTAGCAAAGTTTGCTTGTCCGAATAAATCCATCATATAATAATAAGACATTGCTCTTAACAATCTAGCTTCTGCTCTGTAGTTTGCTATTTCTGCTTTTGTATTTGTAGAAACATTACGCTCAGTTAATTTAGCATCTGTAGTTTCTCTTAAAAAGTTGTTTGCAAATGCAATAGTTACATGGCTTCTACCAAACATTCCTAAAATAATAGGATCGTCTGCGTTCCAAATATTACGTTGTATTTCTCTTGTTCCAGGATCGTTTTCATAAGACCAAATCATTTGATCTGCTGATAACGTTTGTAGGTATAATAATACTCTACCAAACTGGCTTGTTCCTGCATCTAAACCATCTATGTTTGATGAACCTGGTCCATCTACACCTGTTAAAGATAAGTTTGCATAAACACCTGCTAATAATTCTTTATAGGCAGTTTCGTTTGCAAAAAAGTCTTCTCCTAATAAATCTTGATCATCTTTAGGAGTAATGTCTAAGTCTTTAGTACAAGAAGACAAAGCAATAACCATGATAAGAAATACGGTTGCTATTCTTTCGATTTTAAATATTTTTTTCATCTTTTTATTAATTAAAATTTAATATTAGCACCAATTAAAAAAGTTCTTGGTCTTGGGTAATTTGTATTATCTATACCGTTACTTGCTAATTCAGGATCTAAACCAGAATAGTTAGTAATTGTAAATACATTTTGCATACCTGCCCATAAACGAATACTGTTCGATGAGAATTGTTTTAAAGGTCTATCAAAAGTATAACCTAGTGTTACGTTATCCATTCTTAAAAATGAAGCATTTTCAAGATAAATGTCTGAAAGAATAACGTCTGATGTGCTATTAAAGTTTGTATTTAAAACTGACGTTGGTATGTTTCCTAATACTGCATTGTCTTGTAATAAATCATATTGTGCAGAAGAAGAATTTACGTTATTATATACATAGTTACCTAAACTAGCTCTAAGATTAAAAGCTAAATCGAAGTTTTTGTAATTAAGGTTAGATTGAAAACCAAAAGTAAAATCTGCTTGAGGGTTTCCTTTTAAATATCTGTCTTGTGTATTTATAATACCATCTCCATTTAAATCTGCATAAGCACCTTCAATTGGTTTCCCTGCTGTATCATATAATTGTTTATACATGTAAAATGAATTTGGAGCATAACCTTCTCTATATAATTGAATAAAATTACCTGTACCACCAGCAATACCACCAGTTGTTATATCTTGGCCTAATGCTAATTCTTTAATTTCTCTATCTAAATAAGTTGCATTAAAGTTTACATTCCAATCAAAATCATCCTTTTTAATAATATCTGCATTAACAGTAAATTCTAAACCATTTACTTGTAAATCTCCAATGTTTTGTAAAACTCTATTTGTAAAGTTAGAAGCATCAGCAACAGGAGCATCAGATAATAAATCTGTCGAATTTTTTTGAAAAGCGTTTATAGAACCAGTAATTTTATTATTAAATAAACCATAATCAACACCAAGTTCTATAGTTGCAGTTCTTTCCCATTTTAAATTACTTCTTTCCGAAGGAATTGTAGATTGAATAGGGTTTCCGCCAATTACGTATTGAGAATTTTGATTTCCGAAACGGTATTTATCTAAATATAAATCTCCAGCAATACCATCTTGCTGACCGTTAATACCGTAACTAGCACGTAATTTTAAGTCTGATATAACATTGTTATCTTTTAAGAAATCTTCATCGCTAATTCTCCAAGCTAAAGCTGCTCCTCCAAAATCTCCCCATCTATTTTCTGGACCAAATCTAGAAGTACCATCTCTTCTGTAGTTTAAAGTTAAAAGATATTTTTCATTAAAAGTTAGATTTGCTCTTGCTAAGAAACCAATTAAAACAATTGGAGTAGAAACATAAGTTGTTGCACCTACATCATTTGGGTTTCTTCTATTACCAGTACTAGTTCCAGATCCGTCAAAAGATTGGTAAGAGTAACCAGCCATAACATCTGTTTTTACTTTACCAAAAGTATTAACGTAATTTAAGTAAGTATCAAAAGATTCATTTACAACCTCATTTGTGTAAGCAGAGTTATTTCCAACAAATAAATCGGTATAATTTGCAGGACTATTTAAAGGTGTTAAACTTGTTCCTTCTGCTTTAGATTTATCAAAACCTGCATTTGCAGTAGCCGTTAATTCTGGTAAGAAATGAAATTTATAATCAAGTTTTAAATTACCATAATGTCTAAAAACATCAGAAATATTATTATTTTGTAATAATGCTGCAACTGGGTTTCTTGTTCCGTTGCTTACTAAAACACTACCTGGTGTTCCTGTTCTATGTTGATAAAATCCACCAAAAGGAGATGAAGAATCATAAACTGCTTGTGTAGGATCGTAACGTAAAGCTGCACCTACTTGTCCTGAATCTGCAAATCTATTATCTTCAAAAGCTCTATTATAATTTAAGCTTATTTTAAAGTGATCATTAAAAAATGATGGATTCATTGATAGAGAAATTGTAGCTCTGTCATACTGAGAAGTTAAAATATTACCTTCTATACCTGCAAAACCTAAAGAAAGCCTTGTTGGTATTGCTCCAAATATCTGACCTCTAACAGTCATGTTATGCTGTGTAGAAACAGATTTTTGGTAAATTTCATTTTGCCAATCTGTATTAGAGTTACCTAATAAACCAGCTAAACCTGGTTGTTGTTGGTTTACGATACTTTTAAAAGCATTTGCATCAAAAACATTTACTCTGTCTTTAATTTCACCAAACCCCATTTGAAAGTCATAATCTAAAGTATACTCTTTTCTACCTTTTTTAGTTGTTATAATAATAACACCATTTGCACCTCTAGAACCATATATAGCAGTTGCAGAAGCATCTTTTAAAACAGAGAAAGACTCAATGTCATTTGGGTTTATACTTGCTAAAACACCTCTAGATCCGCCAGCAACACCTGCCATTGGTAATCCATCAATAACAATTAGTGGATTATTAGATGCGTTTAAAGAAGAACCACCACGAATTGTAATCTGAGATCCAGAACCAGGAGCACCACTTGTTACAATGTTTACACCAGCAACACGACCACTCAATAAATTTTCTGGAGTAACAATGTTACCTTTCGTAAAATCTTTAGATGTAATTGCCTCTACAGAACCCGTTGCATCTTTTACTGTGGTTGTACCATAACCTACAACAATAATTTCGTCTAATTCTTCAGAAGACTCTTCTAGAGATACTGTTAAATTAAAGTTATTTGTTATAACAACTTCTTTAGCAAGGTATCCTAAATAGTTAAAAACAAGCGTATCACCCGTTTTTACTTTTTCTATAGTAAAGTTTCCATCAAAGTCTGTTTGAGAGCCAGTGGTAGAACCTTTTACTATTACACTTACACCAGGTAGAGGTTCTCCTGATGATTTTTCTTTTACAACACCTTTAACCGTTTGTTGAGCAAACATTGTAAATGATGTAGATAAAAGAATTCCAATTAACAATAATTTAAATTTTTTCATGTATAATTTGTTAAATAATAACTGTAAATTTGATTTGGTTAACAATAAATTTACATTCCACCTTGTAAATATATATAGGAAAACCTTATTTTCAATGTTACTAAATTCACGAAAACGGTTTCGTGTTAACAACTTTTTTCTATAAATATCATTAAATTAACAATAAGTTGTAACTAAATTTGATTTTTACCTAAAAAATGAAACAAAAAATTACCATAAAAACAATTGCAAAGGAATTAGGAGTTTCTACATCTACAGTTTCTAAGGCTTTAAAAGATAGTCATGAAATAAGTATTGAAACTAAAAAGAAAATTCAGGCTTATGCAAATTTATATAATTATAAACCGAATCATTTAGCACTTCAATTACGTAACCAAAAGACGAAGGTTATTGGGGTAATTTTACCTAAGATAGTACATCATTTTTTCTCTACAGTTATTATGGGAATTGAGGAAGGAGCTAATAAAAAAGGGTATAATATTATGGTTTGTTTTTCTAATGAATCCTATAAGAAAGAGGTAGAAACATTAAAGGTTTTATCCAACGGAAGTGTAGATGGTATAATTATGTCTGTGGCTAGTGAAACCCTTAAAAACAAGGATTTTAATCATTTTAAAGAATTGGTTTCAGAAGAGATTCCTTTTGTTTTATTTGATAGAGTTGTAGATGAAATTCTATGCGATAAAGTTGTAGTAGATGATGTAGGTGCAGGCTTTAAAGCAACTAAGCATTTATTAGAAAACGGAAGAAAAAAGATAGCATTAATAACTACTCCAAATCATGTTAATGTTGGTGCGCTTAGAAGACAAGGTTACGAAAAAGCGTTAATAGAAGAGTATATTAAAACTGATAAAAGTTTAATTGTAGAAATAGACGAGACTAAAGATATTAAAAAACAAATTGAAAAAGTTTTTGAACAAGATATAGATGCTGTTTTTGCCGTAAACGAAATCTATGCAGCAAACTCAATGAGAATAGCAAAAGAGAAAGGTTTGTCTATACCAAATGATATTTCAATTATTGGTTTTACAGATGGATTAATATCTGAATATTCATCACCATCTATTACAACTATTGCACAACATGGTTTTACAATGGGGCAACAAGCAATTGAAGTTTTAATAGAAAGAATTGAAAAAGAATCTGAGGTTTATAAACCTAAAAAGATTGTGATTTCTAGTGATTTAAAACTTAGAGAATCTACGAAACCGTCGTCGTAAGTTTTAGTAGAAAATTTTAAGTTTACGAAACCGTCGTCGTAAAAAAAAGATACTTTTTTTATCATTTTCACAATATATGCATATCTTTGATGCCATATTAAGATTTATCAATAAATTACATTCCACAAAATTTATTAATTGATAAGTCAAAGTACTTATCGTAAGCATTCTAATAATTACGATAATGAATAAACAAAAATTAAGTTTTTTAGAAATCTGGAACATGAGTTTTGGGTTTTTAGGAATTCAATTCGGAATGGCCTTAACAGGTGGTTTCATGTCAAGAATTTTTCAAACTTTAGGAGCCGAGATTGATGATATTCCAATTCTTTGGGTAGCTGCGCCTTTAACAGGTTTAATTGTGCAACCCATTATTGGTTATATGAGTGATAGAACTTGGAGTCCAAGATGGGGTAGAAGAAGACCTTATTTTTTAATAGGCGCCATTTTAAGTTCTATTGCATTATTAATAATGCCACATTCACCTACTTTATGGATTGCAGCCGGATTTCTTTGGATTTTAGATGCATCTATTAATATTTCTATGGAGCCTTTTAGAGCTTTGGTAGCAGATAAGTTACCAGATTCTCAACGTTCTTATGGTTTTGTGATGCAAACACTTATTATAGGTGTTGGTACTTGGGTTGCAAGTAGTTTGCCATGGATGGTTTCTCAATTTGGTGTTAGTGATGCTGCAGCATCTGGTGTTGTACCTATGTCTGTTAAAATTGCTTTTGCCATTGGGGCTCTTGTTTTTTTAGTCAGTATTTTTTATACGGTTTTTACTACAAAAGAATATCCACCAGAAGACATGGAGGTTTTCGAAAAAGAGAAAGCCGAAAAGAACAGGTTTGTATCAGATATTGTAGAGAATATTGGGAATATGCCAAGTACAATGAAAAGATTAGGAGTTGTTCAATTTTTTAGTTGGTTTGCATTTTTTACAATGTGGTCTATGGCAAACCCAGCTTTAACAGAACACGTTTTTCAAACTCCAGCTCCAATTGAAGCTAGTTTTGATCTGGCAATTACTGCCCAAAAAGAAGCTTTTAATATAGCAAACACGGCTTTTCAGAAATCATCTAATCTAGTAGGTTCATCTATGGGAATTTACGGCTTGTCATCTATGGCTTTTGCTTTATTGCTAGTATTGTATACCGCAAAAAGAAGAATCAATAGAAAGTTTGTTCACATGGTATCTTTAATTTTAGGAGGATTAGGTTTTATATCTATGTATTATGCTTCACCAGAAACCTTAAAATATAGTTTTGTTTTAATCGGTTTTGCTTGGGGAAGTATTCTTTCTATGCCATATGCAATGTTATCGAGTTCTGTAGATCCTAAAAAAATGGGTGTTTTTATGGGGATTTTTAACATGTTTATTGTTATTCCGCAAATTATTGCTGCTCTTGGTGGTATTAATTTTGTAACGGGATTATTAGGTGAAAAATCAATTAATGCAATGCTTGTTGCAGGTTTAAGTTTGATAATTGCAGGTCTTTGTAATTTTTTAATTACAGATAAAAATGCAATTACGTATCAAGCTGAAGAAAATTAAACTAAAATTTAAATGAAAAGAGGATTTATATTCGATTTGGATGGTGTAATCGTAGACACTGCCAAATATCATTATTTAGCGTGGAAAAATTTAGCAAACCAATTAGGTTTCGATTTTACAAAAGAACAAAACGAATTATTTAAAGGTGTTAGTAGAAAACGCTGTTTAGAAATTTTGTTAGAAATAGGAAACAGAGAAGCAACACAAGAAGAATTTGATACTTGGATGGTTGAAAAAAATGTTGACTATTTAAAGTATATAGAAAATATGGATGCATCAGAAATTTTGCCTGATGTGCCTAGAGTTTTAGAATTTTTAAAAGAAAATAACATTCCAATTGCTTTAGGATCTGCAAGTAAAAATGCACAACCTATTTTAGAAAAAGTTGGTTTGTTACATTATTTTGATGCCATTGTAGATGGTAATAATGTTACCAAAGCAAAACCAAACCCAGAAGTTTTTCTGTTAGCCGCAAAACAATTAAATGTTTTACCAGAAGAATGTGTAGTGTTTGAAGATGCTGTTGCTGGTGTGCAAGCTGCAAATGCAGCAAAAATGATGAGTATTGGTATTGGTGATAAAAATGTGCTTGCAGAAGCGCAACTTATTTTTACTGATTTTACAGAAATCAGTACCAATTTTATTAAAGATTTAATAGAAAAGTAAGAATCGAGAAGATAGAAATAAGAAAAGAGAAGGCACTAGTTTTTTTTATTCTTTAATCTCTATTCTTTTCTCTTAAAAGAAAAAAAATGAATCAAGATTATATAAAACCTAATGAATGGTCTATCATAGAAGAAGGCTTTAATTCAGAAAAAGTAAAATCTTCTGAAAGCTTGTTTAGCATTGGTAATGGAGCCATGGGACAAAGAGCTAATTTCGAAGAAACATATACAGGGCCAACTTTTCAAGGAAGTTATATTGCAGGAGTTTATTATCCTGATAAAACTAGAGTAGGTTGGTGGAAAAACGGATATCCAGAGTATTTTGCAAAAGTTTTAAATGCACCAAATTGGATTGGGATAAACGTTTTAATAAACGATGAAAAACTAGACTTACATACATGTAAAGAAGTTTCAAAATTTAAACGAGAATTGAACATGCAAGAAGGTTGGTTGTCTAGAAGTTTTGAAGTTGTTTTACAAAATGATGTAAAAATTAAAGTAGATACCAAACGATTTTTAAGTTTAGAATTAGATGAAGTTGGCGCAATAAGTTACAACGTAACACCATTAAATTCAGGTGCTAAAATCACATACACTCCTTATTTAGATGCAGGTATTACGAACGAAGATACCAATTGGGATGACCAATTTTGGGATGTTTTAAATATTTCTCAAAACAACCAACAATCGTTTATAGAGGCAAGAACCATGAAAACACATTTTTACACGTGTACTTTTATGGAATCTCGTTTGTTTATAGATAATGATGAGGTGATTACAGGTTGTAATAATGAGCAAACGTCTAATTTTACATCTTGTAATTATCAACAAGAAATAAAGCAAAATCAAACCTATACCATTCATAAATTTGGTGGTTATGTGGTTGATAGAAATCATAAAAAAGAAGCATTAGTTACTGCAGCAAAGGAAACTTTAGACAAAGCAGTGAGTTTTGGTTTTGATGCCTTATTAGAAATGCAAAAGCAATCTTGGGCGCAAATCTGGAAAATGTCTGATATTTCTATTGAAGGTGACGTAAAAGCGCAACAAGGAATTCGATTTAATATTTTTCAACTAAATCAAACCTATTTAGGTACAGATGCGACTTTAAATATTGGGCCAAAAGGTTTTACAGGAGAAAAATACGGAGGAAGTACGTATTGGGATACAGAAGCATATTGTATTCCTTTTTACATGGCAACCAAAGATCAATCTGTTGCAAGAACTTTACTAGAGTATAGATACGAACATCTGGAAAAAGCAATTGAAAATGCTACAAAACTTGGTTTTACAAACGGAGCAGCATTATATCCTATGGTTACTATGAATGGAGAAGAATGCCATAATGAATGGGAAATTACCTTTGAAGAAATTCATAGAAACGGAGCTATCGCTTTTGCTATTTTTAACTATTATAGATTTACAGACGATTATTCTTACATTCCAGAAAAAGGATTAGAAGTTTTAATAGGTATAGCACGTTTTTGGCAACAAAGAGCAACTTTTTCTTCGGATAAAGAAAAGTTCATGATTTTGGGAGTTACTGGACCAAATGAATATGAGAATAACATCAACAATAATTGGTACACAAATTACATTGCAAAATGGTGTATAAATTATGCTTTAGAAAATATTGATATTGTAAAAACAGATCATATTTCTGATTATATCAGAATAAAGGAAAAAGTGAATTTCTCTGAAGAAGAATTAAAAGCGATGAAAAATGTTGCTGACAATATGTATTTTCCATATTCAGAAAAGCACAATGTTTTCTTACAACAAGATGGTTTTTTAGACAAAGAATTAATTACTGTTGCTAATTTAGAAAAGAGTCAAAGACCTATCAATCAAAAATGGAGTTGGGACAGAATTTTACGTTCTCCATACATAAAACAAGCAGATACTTTACAAGGTTTTTACATGTTTGAAAATGATTTTTCTACAGAAGAACTAGAGCGTCATTTCGATTTTTACGAACCATTTACGGTACACGAAAGTTCACTTTCACCTTGTGTTCATAGTATTCAGGCTGCAAAATTAGGTAGAATGAACCAAGCTTACGAATTCTATTTAAGAACTTCTCGTTTAGACTTAGATGATTACAATCACGAAGTAGAAGAAGGTTTGCATACCACTTCTATGGCAGGAACTTGGATGAGTATTGTAGAAGGTTTTGGAGGAATGAGAGTGCTAAATAATACACTTTCTTTTTCGCCAAAAATACCTAAAGGATGGAACTCTTATTCTTTTAAAGTTAATTTTAGACATCAAGTAATTACAGTAAATGTAAATCAGAATGGTGCAAATTTTGAACTTGAAGGAAATAACGAAATCAATATTTTAGTAAATGGAGAAACGGTTAAGGTTTCACCTAATAATTTATTAACTGTTTAAAAAACGGAAATAATGAAATCTATCAGAAACATTTTTTTAGGAGTAATTATCATAACTTTATTTTCTTGTAATAAAGAAGAAAATAAAAAAAATGTTTCTGTGGTTTCTATTTCTAATACACGTTTAGAAAGAGTAGAACCAACAAATTGGTGGGTAGGTTTTAAAAATACTTCATTACAATTATTAGTAAAAGAAGAAAATATTGGCAATTCTAAACCTTCAATTTCTTATGCAGGTGTTACCATAGAAAAAGTAAACAAAGCAAGAAGTAAAAACTATTTATTTATCGATTTAAAGATTGATAAAACTACAAAACCAGGAAAATTTGACATCATTTTTAATTTAAATGATGGAACAAAAAAAACACATACGTACGAACTTAAATCTAGAGAGAAACTAGCAGATGAATATGTTGGTTTTAATAGTTCTGATGCCATTTATTTAATTACACCAGACAGATTTTCGAATGCTGATAAAAGCAATGACATCAACAAAAAATTAAAAGAAACGACCATTGATAGAAATCATGGTTATAAACGACACGGAGGCGATTTACAAGGAATTATGAATCATTTAGATTATATTTCTGATTTAGGTTTCACCACAGTTTGGCCAACTCCAGTGTTAACAAATGACATGCATAATGGTTCTTATCATGGGTATGCTATTACAGATTATTATCAAGTAGATCCTCGTTTTGGAACGATGACTGATTATAAAAATTTAGCAGATAAATTACACCAAAAAGGAATGAAGTTAATCATGGACCAAGTTGCAAATCATTGTGGTTTAGAACATTGGTGGATGAAAGATTTGCCTTTTGATGATTGGGTAAATCATCAGAAAAATTATGAAGAAAATATTGATAATTGGGATTATAAATCCAATATTAATTCTAATCATAGAAGAACTACAAATCAAGATTTGTATGCTTCAGAAGTTGATAGAAAAGGAAATAATGAAGGTTGGTTTGTAGCAACAATGCCAGATTTAAATCAACGAAATCCATTTATGGCAAAATACATCATTCAGAATAGTATTTGGTGGATTGAGACTTTAGGTTTAGGCGGAATAAGACAAGATACATTTCCATATCCAGATAAAGATTTTATGGCAAATTGGGCAGGTTCTATAATGAAAGAATATCCTAATTTTTCTATTGTTGGCGAAGAATGGAGTTACAATCCGTTATTAGTTGGTTATTGGCAAAAAGGCGCCAAAAATAAAGACGATTATGAGTCTAACTTAAAATCTACAATGGATTTTCCGATGCAAAAAGCTATTATAGAAGGCATTAATGAAGAAGAAACTTGGGGTACAGGTTTAGTAAAAATATACGAAGGTTTAGCAAATGATTTTCATTATGCAACACCAAAAGACATTATGGTTTTTTTAGACAATCATGATGAAGGAAGAATGTTTACAGCACTAAAAGAAGATGCAATAAAAGCAAAAATGGCGTTAAGTTATCTTTTGATGCTTCCAAGGATTCCTCAAATTTATTACGGAACAGAAATTTTAATGGATGATACTGCAAATCATGGAGATCATGGTTTAATAAGAACCGATTTTCCTGGTGGTTTTAAAGGAGATAAAGTGAATGCTTTTACCCAAGAAGGTTTATCTGATGATCAAAAATCAATGCAAAATTTTGTAAGTAAACTTTTAAATTATCGTAAAAATAGTAATGCGATTCAAGATGGAAAAACAATTCATTTTGCACCATTTATGAACACTTATTTTTTATTTAGAAGTATAGAAAATGAAACTGTGGTACACATCATCAATAAAAATGACAAACCAATTACTATCGATTTAAAACGCTATAAAGAAGTTGGTTTAAATGGAAAGAAACTTAAAAATATTATTACTGGCGAAGATTTTATTTGGGAGGATAAAATCAACTTAAAAGAAAAAGGTAGTATTATTTTAACTACAAAAAGTATTTTTTAAAAAATGAAAAACATTTTACACATTTTAATAGTATTTATTGGGTTTAGTCTTTACGGTCAAGTAACAATTGTAGTAGAAGATTATCCCAAAGAAGAAACTAAACAATTACCAATTTTTATTTCTGGTGATTTTGAAGGTTGGTCTGGAGGAAAAAAAGAATATCAACTACAAAAAACAGGAAATACGTACAGTATTACATTGCCAAAATTAGGAGATAATATCAATTTTAAGTTTACACAAGGTTCTTGGGCTTCTGTAGAAAGTGATAAAAAAGGATTGAGTTTAGGTAATAGAACGTATGCTTTTAATAAAGAAAATGACACTTTAAAAGTTGCAATTGCAAATTGGTCTCATTTGTTTAAAAAAGTGAAAACTACATCTACAGCTTCAAGAAATGTTTCCATTTTAAAATCAGATTTTTACATTCCTCAATTAAATGTTAAACGTAGAGTTTGGTTGTATTTACCAACAGATTATGCAGTATCAAAAGAAAAATATGCAGTAGTTTATATGCATGATGGCCAAAATTTATTTGATAAAAACACCTCTGGTTATGGAGAGTGGAAAGTAGATGAAGCGTTAGATAAATTATATAGAGAAAAAGGCTTAAAACTTATTGTAGTTGGAATAGATCATGGAGGTTCTGAACGTTTAAATGAATATTCGCCTTTTAAAAACGAAAAATATGGTGGAGGTAAAGGAGATGCTTATTTAGATTTTGTCGTAAATACCTTAAAACCATATATAGATTCTAATTATAGAACTTTATCAGATAAAAAAAATACAGGAATTATGGGTAGCTCAATGGGCGGATTAATTTCTCATTATGCAGCCTTAAAATTCCCTAAAGTTTTTGGTAAAGTTGGTGTGTATTCTCCTTCTTTTTGGTTCTCTCCCAAAATTAATAAATATTCTATAGAGAATGGGAATCTAAAGGATACTAAAATGTTTTTTTTAGCAGGTGGAAAAGAAGGAACCAATGTTGCTTATAATGAAATTAGTAAAACAGTTACAGACATGAACAATGTAGTTTTTATGTTAAAAAATAATGGTTTTACAAAAGAAAACATCAAATCTAAAGTAGTTGCAAAAGGCAAACACAATGAGAAACTTTGGAGCACAAATTTTGAAGAAACCATTTTATGGTTGTTTAAAGACGCTATAAAAGAAAGGTCTTTTGTAGATGCAAATTTTACAGAAAATCAATTAGAAATTAGGGTTTCTGATGGAGCTTATAAAATGCATTTTTATCAACCAGAAATTATAGAAACTTCATTTATTCCAAAAGGAGAAGTTTTTAAAAAAGATTCTCATGCAGTTGTTTTAAATACTGTTTTTAATGAGGTAAAATATATAGAAAATTCTAATAATTTAGTTTTTTCATCAGAAGGAGTTGCTGTAAAAATAAATAAGAATCCTTTTAAAATCTCTTATTTTTATAAGGATAAAGAAATTACTTCAGAAAAAAGAGGTTATTACAAATCGGTACATGAGCCACTAGATTTGGTAAAAAGTAATATTATAGCAGATAAAACAGAGAAAATTCAATTTAACTTATCATCAGAAGAAGTACTTTTTGGAGCAGGATCTAGAGCTTTAGGAATGAATAGAAGAGGTTACAGATTACCACTTTATAACAAAGCACATTATGGTTATGAAACGCATTCTGAATTGATGAATTTTACGCTTCCAATTGTAATTTCATCAAAAAAATACATGCTTCACTTTGATAATGCTCCTATTGGGTATTTAGATTTAGACAGTAATAAAGAAAACTCTTTAACGTACGAAACTATTTCTGGGCGTAAAACATATCAAGTAATTGCTGGTAATTCTTGGCAAAATTTAATAGAAAATTATACCCACTTAACAGGTAAACAACCTTTACCTGCAAGATGGACTTTAGGTAATTTTTCAAGTAGATTTGGCTATCATTCAGAAAAAGAAACAGAGGCAACAATTACCAAGTTTAAGGAAGAAGAAATTCCTGTTGATGCTGTTATTTTAGACTTGTATTGGTTTGGAAAAACGTTAAAAGGAACTATGGGGAATTTAGCGGTTTACAAAGATTCTTTTCCTGATATGAAAGGAATGATTTCTCGCTTAAAAAACAAAGGAGTTAAAACCGTTTTAATTACAGAACCCTTTATTTTATCGAATTCTAAAAAGTGGGATGAAGCTGTAGAGAAAGATGTTTTGGCAAAAGATTCTATTGGAAATCCCGCAAAATATGATTTCTATTTTGGAAACACTGGTATTGTAGATATTTACAAAAAAGAAGGGAAACAATGGTTTTGGAATATTTATAAAGACATTTTAAGTCTTGGTGCAAAAGGACTTTGGGGAGATTTAGGTGAGCCAGAAGTACACCCAAATTGGGTGCAACACGCAACAGGTTCTGCAGATGAAATTCATAATATTTATGGACACGATTGGGCACGATTAATTTTTGAAGGTTATAAAAAGGAATATCCTAATGAAAGACCTTTTATTTTGATGAGAGCAGGAGCAGCAGGATCACAACGTTTTGGAATGATTCCTTGGTCTGGAGATGTAAATAGAACTTGGGGAGGTTTACAATCGCAACCAGAAATTGCTTTACAAATGGGAATGCAAGGTTTGGGTTATATGCATTCTGATTTAGGCGGTTTTGCAGGTAATAACTTAGATGATAATTTATATACACGTTGGTTACAATATGGTGTTTTTCAACCAATATTTAGACCACATGCACAAGAAGAAGTGCCAAGTGAACCAGTTTTTAGAAGTGAAAAAGCAAAGCGATTAGCTAAAAAGGCTATAGAATTACGTTACAAATTATTGCCTTATAATTACAATTTGGCATTTGAGAATAATCAGAAAGGAACACCATTAATGCGCCCTATTTTCTTTGAAGAAGATAATGTAAAACTAATAGAGAATTCAACTACTTATTTATGGGGGAAAGATTTTTTAATCACGCCAATTTTAAAGGATTCTGTAAAAACAAAAGAAATATATTTTCCTAAAACTGCAAATTGGGTAAATTTTTATACTGATGAAATAGTAACTGGAGGAACTACAAAAAATGTATCTGTTAAAGAAAAATCTATTCCTACTTATGTTAGAAATGGAAGCTTTATTTTAATGACGGATTTAGTGCAAACTACAGATAATTATAAAGCAGATAAATTCGAATTGCATTATTATTTTGATGCTTCAATTAATGAAAGTAAAAGACAGTTTTATAATGATGATGGTTTAACTGCAAATGCTTTTGAAAAAGGAACTTTTGAGCTTTTAGAGTTTGAAGCTAAAATATCAAATAAATATTTAGAGATTGATTTTGAAGCAGAATTAGGAACGCATTGGAAATCATCAAAAAAAGAAATTAGTTTGATTATTCACAATTTAAATTCAATTCCTAAAAAGGTAAAAGTAGACGGAAAAAGAAAAAGAGTATCATCCAAAAATAATAGAATTGAAATTCCTTTAAAATGGAATACAGCGAAAGAATTAAACGTAAAAATTATTTTAAATTAGAATATCGATTATGAAAAAAATATTTAGCATTTTAGCTCTTTTAATTTTATCAACGGTAATTGGTTGTTCAAGAGAAAAAGTATCAAGAAAAGAGATAATGAGTGCAAGTGCAGAAAACAAATTAGTTGTTTATCAAGTTTTTACACGTTTGTTTGGGAATACTAATACTACAAATAAGCCTTGGGGAACCATTGAAGAAAATGGTGTTGGTAAGTTTAACGACTTTACAGACAAAGCTTTAATAGAAATTAAAGGTTTAGGAGTTACACATATATGGTATACTGGAGTTCCTCATCATGATGTAATTAGAGATTATACAGAATTCGGAATTTTAAACGACGACCCTGATGTTGTAAAAGGTAGAGCAGGTTCTCCTTATGCAGTTAAGGATTATTACAATGTAAATCCGGATTTAGCGGTTAATGTAGCAAATAGATTAGAAGAATTTGAAGCTTTAATAGATCGTTCTCATAAAAACGGATTAAAAGTAATTATTGATATTGTACCCAATCATGTTGCCAGAAATTACCAAAGTTTATCAAACCCAGAAGGCACAAAAGATTTTGGTGCAGATGATAATAAAAATGTTGTTTATGATGTAAATAATAATTTTTACTATACTCCAAATATGGCTTTTCAAGTTCCAGATTTTTTAAATGATTATCAACCTTTAGGTGGAGAAAAAAATACTTTATCTGATAAAGAATTTGATGAGAATCCTGCAAAATGGACAGGTAATGGATCTCGTTCTGTAAAGCCAAGTTTTTATGATTGGTATGAAACTGTAAAAGTTAATTATGGTATTTCTCCAGAAGGAAAAAAAGATTTTGATGAATTACCTGCTGGTTTTGAAAACGAAGATTACAAAAAACATTTTGAATTTTGGCAAGATAAGACTGTACCAAATTCTTGGATTAAATTTAGAGATATTGCTTTGTATTGGACAGCAAAAGGAATAGATGGTTTTAGATATGACATGGCAGAAATGGTGCCAGTAGAATTTTGGAGTTTTATGAATTCTGCAATTAAGATGAAAAATTCGAATGCTTTTTTATTGGCAGAAGTTTACAATCCTAAAATGTATAGAGATTATATTAGAAAAGGAAAAATGGATTATTTGTATGACAAAGTTGCTTTGTATGATACCATAAAACATGTAATGCAAGGTCATGGATTAACAGATAATATTCCGCCAATTCAAGAAGATTTAAAAGATATAGAGCACAATATGTTGCACTTTTTAGAAAATCATGATGAACAAAGAATTGCAAGTGATGAGTTTGCTGGTAATGCTTTAAAAGGAAAACCAGCTATGGTTGTTTCCACTACAATTTCAACAGCGCCTACAATGGTTTATTTTGGACAAGAATTTGGTGAAGATGGTTCTGAAAATGCGGGTTTTGGAACTCCAAGTAGAACATCAATTTTCGATTATGTTGGTGTTCCTTCACTTCAAAGATGGGTAAATGATAACAATTTTGATGGAGGAAAATCTACCAAAGAAGAAACATCTTTAAGAAATTTTTATAAACACTTATTAAACTTCACCATCAAAAGTGATGCATTAATGGGAGAATATGAAGATATTCATCAATATAACAGAGAAAAAACAAAAAATTATACGACTAAAATGTTATCCTTTGTACGTTATTCAAAAAATGAAAAACTAATAATTATTTCTAATTTTGATGATGAAAAAACTGGCGAGTTTCAATTAAAAATTCCTTCAGAAATTATAAAAAAATGGAATCTAACAGATGGTACTTATCAATTTAAAGATAAATTATACAATTCTAAAACATTCAATTTAGATGTTAGTAATTCTTTTGGAACAATAAGCCTTATAATAAACCCTTTAGAATCTTTTATTCTTCAACTTCAATAAGAGCATATCATTATGAAAAACATACTTGTATTATTCATTTTAGCAACTATTTTTAGTTGTAAAGAAAAAGTTTCAGAAAAAACAAACGAAAATAAAATTGCTCAAAAAGAATTTGTTTGGGAAGGTGCAAATATTTATTTTTTACTTACAGATCGTTTTAATAACGGAGATACTTCAAATGACGTAAATTTTGATAGAACAAAAAAAACCGGAAAGTTACGAGGCTTTGAAGGTGGAGATATTAAAGGAATCACTCAAAAAATAAAAGAAGGATATTTTACGAAATTAGGAATTAATGCTATTTGGATGACTCCAATTGTAGAACAAATTCATGGAGGAACGGATGAAGGAACTGGTTTGTCTTATGGTTTTCATGGTTATTGGGCAAAAGATTGGACAAAAATTGATCCTAATTACGGAACAAAAGAAGATTTAAAAGAATTGGTTGCTTTGGCGCATAAAAACGGAATTCGTGTTTTGTTAGATGCTGTAATTAATCACACAGGTCCTGTTACAGAAGAAGATTCAGTTTGGCCAAGTGATTGGGTTAGAACAGATCCGCAATGTAAATATAGTAACTACGAGAATACAATTTCTTGTACGTTGGTTAAGAATTTACCAGATATTAAAACTGAAAGTAATGAAGCTGTAGAATTGCCTCCGCAATTGGTTGCAAAATGGAAATCTGAAGGACGTTACGAACAAGAGATAAAAGAATTAGATGCCTTTTTTGTAAGAACTGGGCATCCAAGAGCGCCTCGTTTTTATATTATGAAATGGCTTACAGATTATATAACAGAATTCGGAATTGACGGTTATAGAGTTGATACAGTTAAGCATACAGAGGAATTTGTTTGGCAAGAATTTAAACAAGAATGTGATGTTGCTTTTGCAGATTATAAGAAAAAGAATGCAGATAAAGTATTAGATAATAACGATTTTTATTTAGTAGGTGAAGTTTATAATTATTCAATTTCTCATGGGAAAGCATTTAGTTTTGGTGATAAAAAAGTGAATTATTTCGATAAAGCATTTAATAGTTTAATCAACTTTGAGTTAAAATGGAATGTAAAACAAATGGCAGAAAAAGATGTGTTTTATAAATACGATTCCATTTTAAATAATGAATTAAAAGGTTATGGAATTTTAAATTACATGACTTCTCATGATGATGGACAGCCTTTTGATAAAGAAAGAAAAATGCCTTATAAAACAGCAACTATGTTAATGCTAACTCCAGGAACTGCACAAGTTTATTATGGAGATGAATCTGCAAGAGATTTAACCATAGAAGGAACTATTGGAGATGCTACATTGCGTTCTAATATGAATTGGAATGAGTTTTCTGAAAAGCAAGATATTCTTATCCACTGGCAAAAATTAGGCCAATTTAGAGCAAACCATATGGCTGTTGGAGCTGGTAAACATAGGTTAATATCAGAAGTAAACGGATTGATATTTTCTAGGATTAGAAACAATGATAAAATAGTCATTGGTATTAATTTACCAAAAGGGAAAAAAGTTATTGATGTTTCTACCATTTTTAAAAATGGAGAAAAATTATTAGACTTTTACTCAAACCAAACTATCGAAGTTAAAAATGGTTTTGTAAGCTTAAATTCTGAATTTGATGTTGTTTTATTAGAGCGTAAATAAATAGAATTACATCATTTTTTTTCATCAATAGAGTAGTTGTCTATACAATTATTAAATATAATTAAAAGCTCTCTCTTACCGGAATGTTATTTCATAATATGGATCAATTATTTAATAAGGTAGAATGTTAATTAACTTATGCATTATTTCTACGTGAGCAATTTGGTAACTTAATTATTACTATTTTAGTACTAAGAACTTATTTCATTTTTTAAATAATAATAAAAGAGTTTATAGTCATGGAAAAAAAATATGTAATTGCATTCGATCAAGGTACAACAAGTACAAGAACAATTATTTTCGATCATGAAGGTGAAATAGTAAACATTTCTCAAATAGAATTAACACAGCATTATCCACAATCTGGTTGGGTAGAACATAATGCAGAAGATATTTATAATGATCAGCTAGAAACTTTCCATAAAGTTTTAAAAGATTCTAAAATTAATCCAAAAGAAATTGTTTCTATTGGTATTACAAACCAAAGAGAAACGACTGTCGTTTGGGATAAAAAGACAGGAAAACCAATTCATAATGCAATTGTTTGGTTAGATAAACGAACTACAGAAATTTGTGAAGATCTAAAACAAAAAGGACTTACGAATTACGTAAAAGAAAATACAGGATTAGTAATTGATGCCTATTTTTCTGGAACAAAATTAAAATGGATTTTAGATAATGTAGAAGGAGCTAGAGAAAAAGCTGCTGCAAATGAACTATGTTTTGGAACTATTGATAGTTGGTTAATTTATAAATTTACTAATGGCGAAAAGCACATAACTGATCATACAAATGCTTCTAGAACTTTAATTTATAATATTAAAAAATTAGATTGGGATGAAACGTTATTAAAAGCATTAGATATTCCTAAAAGTATACTACCATCTGTTCAGCAATCTTCTTCTAATTTTGGTAATGTAACGTATAATGGAGTAGAGATACCAATTTATGGAGTTGCAGGAGATCAACAAGCATCCTTATTTGGTCAAGGAGGATTTAAATCTGGAATTGCCAAAAATACCTATGGAACAGGTTGCTTTATGTTATTAAATATAGGAAAAGAACAAGTTGTATCCAAAAAAGGACTATTAACTACACTTACTTGTAGTTTAGAAGATGAACCAATAAATTATGCTTTAGAAGGAAGTGTTTTTGTTGGTGGAGCTTCTATACAATGGTTAAGAGACAATATGAAGTTGATTAAAAAAGCTTCAGACACAGAAGAAATTTGTAAAAGCATTCCTCCTTTAAAAGATATTTATGTTGTACCAGCTTTTGCTGGATTAGGTGCTCCTTATTGGGATGCTAAAGCGAAAGGGAGTATTTACGGAATGACTTTAGATACAGGAAAGAATGAGTTAATTAAAGCAACTGTAGAAGCATTAGCATACCAAACTAGAGATGTAATTGGTGCAATGATTGAAGATTCTGGTAAGGAAATGACTACATTAAAAGTTGATGGAGGAGCTAGTGCAAACAATTATCTAATGCAATTTCAATCAGACATTTTAAATGTTGAGGTAGATAGACCAAAAATGATTGAAGTTACCGCTTTTGGAGCAGCACTTTTAGCCGGAATTAAAGCTAATTTCTGGACCAAAGAAAATGTTGAGAGTTTAAGAAAAGTTGATACAGTTTTTAAATCGGAAATGAAGCCGAAAATAAGAACTAAAAAATATAAAGGTTGGTTAAATGCTGTTGATAAAACCAAAACAACAAGCAAAACTAAAGTGATAGATAAAACACTTCGTTTTTCTGTTTTAGATAGAAATAAACAACTAAAAAAAATAACTTCTAAAAAGTTCGATTTAATTGTAATTGGAGGTGGAGTTACAGGTGCTGGTATAGCTTTAGATGCATCATCTAGAGGTTTAAAAGTGTGTTTAATAGAGAAAAATGATTTTGCTTCTGGTACAAGTAATAAATCAACAAAACTAATTCATGGTGGTTTAAGATATCTAAAACAACTAGAAATTGGTTTGGTTAGAGAATCTGGATCAGAAAGAGCAATTGTACATAAATTAGCGCCTCACTTAGTTTTACCAGAAAAAATGTTACTTCCTTTAATAGAAGGAGGAACTTATGGTAAAATGATGACTTCTATTGGGTTAAAAGTTTATGATATGTTAGCCAATGTTGGTGGAGTCGATAAAAGGAGAATGCTAAATAAAGAAGATACATTCGAAAAAGAACCTTTGTTAGACGAAAAAACAGTTTTAGGAAGTGGTTATTATGCAGAGTATAGAACTGATGATGCAAGATTAACTATTGAGTTATTAAAAAAAGCGGCAGAGTTTGGTGCTACAATTATTAATTATTGCGAAATGGAATCTATAATCTATGGTAGTGATCATAAAATTGAAAGCTTGAACTGTTTAGATCATAATACTGGTAAAAAAATTAATATAAGAGGTAGAAATTATGTGTCTGCTGCTGGTCCTTGGGTAGATAAGATTAGAAAGAAAGATAATTCTATCAATCATAAATATCTTCATTTAACCAAAGGTGTTCATATTGTTTTTCCTCATGAGAAATTACCAATTCAGCAATCTGTTTATTTTGATGTAGAAGATGGTAGAATGATTTTTGCAATTCCTAGAGGAAGATGTACGTATGTAGGTACAACAGATACTAATTATAGTGGAGATTTAAATAGGGTAGTAGCCACAAAAGAAGATGCTGAGTATTTAATAAAAGCAGCAAATAATACATTTCCAAACGTAAATTTATCCTTGGAAGATGTAGAGTCTAATTGGGCAGGTTTGCGTCCTTTAATTCATGAAGAAGAAAAAGATCCATCAGAATTATCTAGAAAAGACGAAATTTTTATTTCTGATAGTGGCTTAATTTCTATTGCAGGTGGTAAATTAACAGGTTATAGAAAAATGGCACATAGAGTTATTGATACTGTGTTAAAAACCTTACCAGAGAAAAGAAAAAAGAAGTTAAAAAATTCGATAACAGAAGATATCTATTTGGTTACACCAACTTTGCATTCTTCTTATCAAGTAGAACTTTATTTCGAAGAAGTTGATAAGAAGCTAATAACCAAAGGAATTTCTGACGAGTATTATGCTTGGTATTTAGCAACTACTTATGGTAAAAAGGCAGACTTAATAGTTGATAAAATGGACTTTTTTATAAAAGGGACACCAGTAGAAAATTTAATTAGAGCAGAACTTTGGTATTGTATACATAATGAAATGACCAATAGTTTAGCTGATTTCTTTGTACGTAGAACAGGTAGATTGTATTTTAATATTTCTAGTATATCTTTATTTTTCGATATTATTTTAAAAGACTTTATAAAGTATTTAGATTGGGATGAAAAAAGAGTTCAATTAGAAACAGAAAAAATGAATTTATTATTAGCGGATGCAACTACCTATTATTCTGAAGAATTTAAATAATTTACTATCATGAAAACTGTTCTTAGTAAAATGTATTATACAGAAATGAAATTGGATTTTCTTGTTTATTAAATTCAATTCGAACTATTTTAGTTCCTCTTGGAAAAATCTAAAACACTTAAAACGGGTCTCTTAACTTTACTATTTCTATATTGATACCAAGCCTAAATTGGATACACGTTTCTGTTAAGTCTTTTCCCAATTTTAATTTTTTTAATAATCCAATTGTACGATTCCTTAAAATCTGGTTCTGCATATTCTTCTAAAGAATCGGTATGTTTTTCAGTAATTAATTTATTGTAAAATTCAAATGATTGAATTGTTTAGAGTTTTTTATTGTATCGATAGGAGGAGATAGTATTTATTGTATAAATACTATCACAATAATTGATTTGTACTACAGATGACCTCCAAACAATGCATGACACCCTATAAATGCAAGTACAGATAAAATAATGCCAATTAAAAAAATATTAAACGACTTGCGAAGTAATTTAAATTTTCTATCCATAGTCTTACCAAGGTGGTAGGTATCTTTAGCAATAGTTTTATAGAGTTCATCACCTTCATTCATTAAAGAAGTAACATTTTCAACATATTCACTTTCTTCCATATCGTGAAAATTACCATAGAACATTAAATTCTTCGCCTCGCTTTTTCCGTGCACTAGTTCTGGTCGCGTCGCAAAAATCGCATAAGCTATTGATCCGAGGTTGGTAAACAATATCATTATAACCGGATAAATTAGATGTGGGTCAGTATTTAATTGACTCATTACGGTTCCTAATATTAATGATAAAATTAAAGCATTTATAGAAATTAGAATATTAGATTTTGTATCTATCATTGTATTTAAAGTATATTGATTTTTAGACAATAACCTAAATAACGTTTCTACACCTCTTTCAGATCTTGGAGATACTTTTGCCAATTTCTTTTTTAATTGTTTTAAAGCATCTTTATCTATATTTAATTCTTCCATTAAATATTTATTTTCTGCTTTTTCTTTTAATTTATCACTCATAATAAAGTTTTGTATCTGTTGATTATATTCTGGTAAGATATCTCTTTTTACTTTGTCGTTTTATTTCTGAAACCAAACAATAAGTATCCTAAAAAAATATTCTTATTTTTTATATTTGCATTCCCTATTCTAAATTTAACATTACTCTTAAATCTTATATTTTAAAACGAACTCCTGTTCTCAAATATAAAGAGTTAGAGGTATCTATTTCTAAAATATTATCTTTATTGTTATCTCTTAAGTTAACCGAATTGCTAAAAATATATGAAGATCTTGCATAGATTTGAATGTTTTTGGTTATAAAATATTCATATTGTAATCCACTTATTAATAACGACATATTAATACTTTCTGCTGCTACATAATTTTCAATAGCAACCCCACGTTGTAAGTTTGCTGTAAAACCATCAAGTTCTGCATATAATTTAAACTTATGTGAGTTAGAAACGTGATATTGTAAGTCTGTTTTCGGAATTCCAACATTATAAGACCATTTTGAACGAAACTTTCTATAATAACTAATAAAAGGTAATGGGAAAGGAAATCCACGATTTCCAGAGTAAGATGCTCCAATAATAAGTCGCCAAGGTTTTTTAACTTCTAGACTCTTTTTTTTATCCTTTATAAACACAACTATTCCAGATAATATTACGTCTTCAAACGATAACTTTTTTGCCTTTAAATTGGTGCTAAATCCAGGGGTTAGCCTCATTCCTAAACGCCAATCATTTTTCAATAGTTTCGTAAATCCTATATTCAAATCAAGTGATTGAAAATCGCTAAGTTCTTCTTTATTAAAAGGAAGGTCATTACGTTCCATTCTTAAATTAAAATGGTTATAATCTAACCCTATAAATAAAAATTCATTTTCTTTTTTTAGTTTTATGGGATAGTTAAACAAAGCATTAGTTCTGGTGTATTCTATCTCAGAACTATTTTTTGGGATTATTGTAAAATCTACTTTAACTAAATCATTTAACTGAGAAAAAGAGGCATTTGTAATAAATATAGCAATTATAAAATATTGGTACTTTATCTTTTTCATTCTAAATCTTATTGATATAATTTTTTTACAACCTTTCCAATACTTAAACCTTGTACAATAATTGAGAATAACACAATAATATAAGTTATATGAAGTATTAAATCTCCAGAAAGTTCTTTATTTAAACTTAGAGCTAAAGCAATAGAAATACCACCTCTTAATCCTCCCCATGTTAAAATTGTGATTGTTTTAATTGGTTTTTGCTCATCATGCTTTAATAATGAATACGGTAACAATACAGAAGCAAACCTTGATAAAAGCACAATTAATACTGCAAGAACTCCCAATATAATATAATCTATATTAAAATTTAATAAATGAATAGCAAGCCCAATAAGTACAAACAAAACACCATTAAAAACATCGTCTAAAATTTCCCAAAAAGAGTTGATCGCTTTTTGTACAGGATTTTTATCTTCATTTACATTTATTTTATTACCGATTAATAAACCTGCTACAACCATAGCTAATGGTGCTGATATGTGTAACAAAAATGCGCCAGCTGTTCCCCCCATTACTACTGCCAAGGTGATCATTACTGCTAATTGTGGGTTTTCTTTTAATAACTGAACACATTTTAAACCTAAAAAACCAATGACGAATCCATAGACTAATCCGCCAATTACTTCTTCTAAAAATAAAGTTCCTATTTCTGCTCCAATTTCTGCAGTATTATGTTCTCCTGTTGCAGTTGCAATTAATAAAATTCCAGAAAAAACAACGACCCCTATACCATCATTAAACAAAGATTCTCCTTCAATTTTTATACCTAGACTTTTAGAAATATTTGCTTCTTTTAAAATAGCCATAACAGCAATTGGATCGGTAGGGGAGATTAAGGCTCCAAATAAAAGTGCATGAATAAAAGGCAATTCTACGCCAATCAATTGCGTGCAAAGAAAGATAAAGCCACCAACCAAAAATGTAGAAATTAAAACCCCTAATGTTGCAAATAGAAAAATTGATTTTTTTTCTTTTGCAAGTGCTCCAATATTTACATGTAGCGCTCCTGCAAAAAGTAAAAAACTTAGTATTCCGTTGATTAAAAATGTTTTAAAATCTATTGTGACAATAATATCGCAAAAGAAAGTATAAAACTCAGGGAAAATTGTTTTACTTAATGTTATTGGAATAATTAAGACCAAACTTAAAATCATTAAACCAATTGTTGTTGGTAATTTTAACCACTTATAATTGATGAAATTAAAAATAGTAGCTATTGTAAATATGATACTGAAAGATTCGAACATTTATGATGATTTTACGTTTATATATTTACCTACAAATACACCTATTACAATTATAGAATAGAATTGACCTATAATATTCATAACGAGTGTTAAAGATTGTGCTGGAGCCGTTAATGGAGTAATGTCTCCATAACCAACAGATGTAATACTTATGAAACTGAAATAATAAAAACTATAACCAGAAAATCCTTTAATTAATTTAAACGAATTCGGATCGATAAAATGGATCGATTCAAAAAGAATACCTCCAATGATACCCAAATACAAAAAACCTAGAATTGGACCTAAAATAAACTGGAGGTTAATTTCTTTAATTTTTAATAACTGTCTTATTAGAATAAAACAGAAAGAAGCAAACAATAAAAAAGAAAATAGCAACCTACAACTTAAAACAGAAACAGAATTAGGGTTAGAAAATTCTAACCAAATAAATAATAAGGTTACAGAACCAAGAATATAAGTACTAAATTTTACCCATTTTATGGAAGCTAATAAAGAACTACTTAAAATAACCAAGGTGTAATTTATGACTATAATTTTAGCAGGATCTAAACCTGTAAGAATAATATGAATAGGTGTTAACAGGAAATTAAAAACACTTAAAAGCGCAATTAAGTATTTATATTTCCCCATTAACAACAATATTCTATTCATATAATCTGTAAAATAATTTATTAACTATTCATTTTAGCCCAAGCAGCGTCTGCTAAATCTCTTAATTCCTCCGGTTTTTTAACCCATTGTCTTTTGGCATCAATAATTCCAAAAAGCATTCTTGTAAAGAAGTATAATTTACCATCTCTAACTTCCCAACTTTTAGGATTTGGATTCGCTTCAGCACCTTCAGACATTGCTATAGCGCAATACCCTCCATATTGAGGAGCAAATTTTTCTGGCGATTTTTCAAACTTAGATTTATTTACTTCTGATGCAAAGTAAAAAGTTCCATTATCATAACTTGCTTTAATTGATGAATTTCCTTTTTTTGGTTTCCCATCAAAAAATGATACAACATCATATTCTTGTGCTGCGATTCCTTCTTTTAAATTTTGTTTCATTTTAATCTGTATTAATGTTTATTTATATTAAAGTTGCATCCGTAATTATTTCTAATAATGCAGGACCATTATGAGCTTTTAATTGTTCTAAAGCGGGTAATAATTCTTCTAATTTTGTAACTCTAATCCCCAAGGCTCCACAATTTTCTGCGTATTTAGCAAAATTTGCATTGTGTAAAGATGTTTTCCAAACATCCAATTCAGCTGCTTTTTGTTCTTTGGCAATTTTTCCAATTTGAGAGTTATTTAACAATACATGTTTGATGTTCATATTGTACTTCACCAAAGTCATCATTTCTCCTAAATATTGTCCGAAACCACCATCACCAGAAACCGACCAAATAGGCCTGTCTTTTCCTTGTGCTGCCCAAGCGCCCATTGCAGCTGGTAATGAAAACCCAATAGACCCTAAATAACCAGACATTAAAATAGATTGATTTTTAGGCTCAAAATAACGACCGAAAGAGTAGGTGTTATTCCCAACATCTACAGCAATTACTGCATTTTCAGGAACCACTTTATTCATGGCTTCAAAAACACTAATAGAACTTAAACCTATTTCGCTCTCATCTTTTAATCGACTTGCTTTTTCTTCTCTCCAAATTGCCCAACGTTCTGCAATTTCAGAACGTCTATCTACAGTAGATAATTTACCTGCTGTTTGTTCTTCAATCAATGCTAAAGTTTCAGAAATTTCTCCCCAAAGTGCTGCATCAACTTTATGAAACTTACTTAATACTGCAGGATCATAATCTACTTGAATAATTGGCTT
>CAJQQH010000122.1 GCA_905480405.1 uncultured Polaribacter sp.
TTAAAATATTCATCCTATACCTATAAGTAGGTATAGTTATTACTTAAAGATAAGTAAAATATTATAAAGTAAAAACTGTTAATAAAACACCTAAAAGAATTGCAATAAATTTCTGTAGGTTAAATTTATGATTTTCAGTGCTTTCGAATAGTATAATTGTAGAAATATGTAAGAAGACACCAATTATTAAAGCTGTAATTTCGGTTGCATAGTTTGTGAAAAAAGGAATTTTATCACCTAGTAAAACACCTAAAGGGCTCATCAATCCGAAGAAAAAAAGAAAAACAAAAACAATCTTTTTAGAATATTTAGTGTTTAGTAGGAATGTTGATAACACAATTGCAATCGGTATTTTATGAACAACAATTGCCCAAAGTAAATTATCATCTGCATGATGAATTGGTAAACCTTCAGAAAAAGCATGTAAACATAAACTCACAAATAATAAAGTAGGAAACTGTTTTCCGTCTGAATGAATATGTATATGACCATGTTCTGCACCTTTAGAAAAAGACTCTAAAACCGATTGTAAAATAATACCAATTAATATAAAAATACCAACTAAAGTATCATTTGAGTTAATTGTATAAACTTCTGGCAATAAATGTAAAATAGTAACAGATAGAAGGTAAGCGCCACTAAAAGCTAATAATAGTCGAACAATTTTATTACTTGGCTTTATTAAAAAAACCAAAATTGCACCTAGTAAAACTGAAAAAATTAGTAAGATGTAATTCACTTTGCAACCAATATTAATCTATTCGACTTTTCGTTATTAAATTCAGTTAAGTTATAATCACCAAAAATATTGGTAATTGTAAAGCCAACTTTTTCAAAATAAGATTTCATTTTTTCGGAATCTAAATATTTTACTCGTTCTGTAAAAGCATGGTTTTTATCATCAGCAAAAAAAGAAATGTTTTTTACTATAAAACCATTTGTAATTTCTCTAGTTATATTAAATGTAATATCATCAACAATTTTAGTTTCTTTGGCAACTAAATTAGCTTTAACAAAATTTGCATTTAAAAAATCAAAAACAAAATACCCTTCTTTTTTTAATCCATTTTTAATGTTCTGAAGAATTAAAAGATCTTCGTTGTCTTCTTCAAAATAACCAAAACTTGTAAATAAGTTAAAAATGGCATCGTACCTATTATTAAAAGGTTGTCGCATATCATGTACTTTAAATTGTAAAGTATCATTTTCAAACTCTTGTGCAGTTTTAATACTATTTTCAGCTAAATCACCACCAGTAACTTTATAGCCTAAAGAGTTTAAAAAAACAGAATGACGTCCTTTTCCACAAGGTAAATCTAGAATGTGTGTGGTTTTTGGTAATGCTAAAAAAGTAGTTATGTTTTTCATAAACAACTGTGCTTCTTCATCATTTCTATCCTTATATAGCACATGATAATAAGATGTATTAAACCAATCTGTAAACCAATCTTTTGTTTTCATTTAAATAAATTTTGTAAAAACCTGTTATTTACTTTTATAAGTAGGTGTACTTTTATTTGGTTCTTTTTTACTAATTACTATAATGTATATACAGTCGGTAAAAGTAACTAAATCTTACGTTTCAAAAAATCTGTTTACATACTAATTACACTAAACTTTAAAAAAATATCACAAAATTGAATTCGGTTTTTAAATTATTAAATATAAAACGCTTTTTATTATGCATAAAATTTGTGAATTCATAGTTACTTATCCTATTTTTAAAATGTATTTTTGTGGTCAATTTTATAAGTATGAATAGAGATTTTAAAATGACGGCAACAACACTTTTTGGATTAGAAGGTGTTTTAGCAGAAGAGCTTAAAAACTTAGGAGCCCAAGATGTAAAAGAAGCTGTAAGAAGTGTGTCTTTTAGAGGTGATACAGGTTTTATGTATAAAGCTAATATTGCATTAAGAACTGCAGTAAGAATTTTAAAACCAATAAAAGTTTGTAAAATCTATGATGAAGAAGATTTATACGAAGCTATTCAGAAAATTAAATGGGAAAATTATTTAGATGTAGAAGGTACATTTGCCATTGGTGCAGTTGTAAACTCTAAAAATTTTACTTCTAATTCGCACTATATTTCACTAAAATCTAAAGATGCAGTAGCAGATTATTTTAGACATAAATATAGTAAAAGACCAAATGTAGATTTAAAATATCCAGATGTAAAAATACATATTCATATTCAAAAAGAATGGTTAACTGTTTCTTTAGATTCTTCTGGAGATTCTTTGCATAAACGTGGTTATAGAACTGCAACTAATATTGCGCCAATAAATGAAGTTTTGGCTGCTGGTATGGTTTTATTATCTGGTTATACGGGTGAAGAAAATTTTATAGATCCAATGTGTGGTTCTGGTACAATTTTAATAGAAGCTGCTATGATTGCAAATCATATTCCTGCAAATATTAATAGAAAACTATTTGCCTTTGAAAATTGGAAAGATTATGATGAGGATTTATATTTTACTATACAGGAATCTTTATTAAAGAAAATTCGTTCATCACATTTTAAAATAATGGGGTTTGATAAAGCACCTTCTGCAGTGCAAAAAGCAAAAGCAAACGTAGAAAACGCTAATTTAGATGAGTTTATTGGTGTACATCATGTTAACTTTTTTAATTCTACTAAAGAAGTTTTTGGTAACACTACAATTATATTTAATCCGCCATATGGAGAGCGATTAAATATAGATACAGAAGAGTTTTACAAGAAAATAGGAGATACACTAAAACATAATTATCCAGATTCTACGGCTTGGTTAATTACTTCTGATGTACAAGCTTTAAAAGCAGTAGGTTTAAGAACATCTAGACGTATAGCTCTAAAAAATGGAGATTTAGATTGTAAATATGTAAAATATGAATTGTATGAAGGTTCTCGAAAAATTAAAGAACGTAAAACAATACCTAATTTAGATTCTGAAGATTAGTAGATTGCTTTTGTATTTTGTTTTTTAGAATTTAAAAGTTGATTTAAACTTTATATTAATAACTTTAATAAGTAGTTTTCTTGTTTAAAACCAATTGGACCCATTCATTTGGTTTTTCTAACATTGGAAAATGCCCACAATTATCTATCCAAAATAAATCATTATTAGGTATTTCTATTGCTAAAACATCTGCAATAATATCTACAGCTACGGGGTCATTTTTTGCCCAAACAATTTTTGTAGGTATTTTAGTTTCTTTTAAGGCACCAATCCATCTGTGCCAAAAAGTATAACGCTCATTAATGTAGTTAGATAAAAAATGAATAACCTTTCTACCGTTGTTGTGTTCTAGTTGAAACCACATTTCTTGTAATTCATTATTCGTTATTTTACTTTTATCAAAATAAACATTACGAATATTCTTTTTGTAGATAGGATAATTTGTAAGTTTTGCAACCCATTTTCCAGTTACTTTATTTCTTAGTAATTTTTGTATAATACGAAGTTTAGATAATTCTATATGCATAGAACCATTAGAAATAATTAAGTTATTTATCTGTAAATCAATTTGTTGTTTATTGTGTCTTGCTAAAATTTCTGTTGCTATAGAAGTTCCATAATCGTGAGCTAATAAGGTAACTTTAGTCAATCCTAATTGTTTCCAAAGTTGTAGAGCAACATCTGCTTGCTCAATTAAAGAATAAGAGTATTCTATTGGTTTGTCAGAAAAACCAAAACCTAAATGGTCATGTATAATAACTCTAAAATGTTTGCTTAGTTCTGGTAAAACCTTGTAATAATCGTATGAAGAAGTAGGGTAGCCATGCAGAATTACAAGTGTTTCATTAGATTTTCCTTCATCTATTACAAAAATATTCTTATCATAAACAGTAAATAACTTTCCTTTATTTTTCCATTCTAAACTCTCCATGATAACTTTTTGAGACTAAATTAATGTATAAAAATAGAAGTTAACTCATTTTTAAATTAATATTACTCACTTAAAATACACTCTATCAATTTTTCTGGAGATTCTAACATAGGGTAATGTCCACAGTTTTCTACCCAATATGTTTTGTTATTAGTAAGTTTATCTGTTATAAGTTTTACAATACTTTCTTCTGCTAAAGGATCTTCTTTACTCCAAATAAGTTTTACAGGTATATCTGTTTCATTTAAAGCAGAAATCCATCTATTCCAAAATATTTTACGTTCTCTAATGTAGTTACTTGTAAAATTAATAATATCTCTACCATTGTTATATTCTAGTAGTTTCCATAAAACTTTAAGTTCGTCATCTGTAATATTATTTTCATCATAGAAAAAATTTTTCATTGTCTTTTTATAAACCCCAAAAGAATTTAGCATTGCTACCAAATTTTTAGAAACATTATTTTTTTTAGTATCGGTTGTATCTAAAAAAAATGTGTGATCTATTGGCATACTCCCGTTACAAAAAATTACTTTATCTATATCAAGATTTGTAATACCGCTATTTTCTCTAGCAAGAAGTTCTTTTGCAATTAAAGCACCGTAATCATGTGCTAAAACAGTAATATTGTTTAATTCTAAATTTTCCCAAAGCTGAATTAAATAATCTGTTTGATCTATAATTGTTAGGTATTTATTCTCTAGTTTATCAGAAAAACCAAAACCTATAAAATCTTGAATAATTACTCTATAATGTTTGCTTAATTCTGGTAAAACTTTATAATAATCGTAAGAAGAAGTTAAGTAACCATGTAGAATTACTAAACAGTTTTTATGATTACCACCAGTATCAATTGTAAATATATTTTTATTATTTACAGAAATTAGAGTTCCTTTTTCTTTCCATTCTTTAGATGTTACAAAACCATCAGTATTTATTGATGCTTCCATAATTAATAAATTTTAGTGTTTTTAACTTTAAAAACAAGAGTCATCCAATATTTAGGACTATCTATAATAGAGAAGTGTCGTACATTTTCTATCCATTCTAAATTATCATTAATGTTTTCTGTTGCCAAAACTATAGCAATTTCTTTAATTGCAACCGGATCACTTTTTTCCCAAACTATTTTTATGGGTATTTTAGATTCTTTTAAAGCTTCCGTCCATCTATGCCAAAAAGTATAGCGTTCATTTATAAAATCACTTAATAAATGAATATCCTTTTTCCCTTCATCAGATTGTAAATTATCCCATACTTTTTTAATATCATACTCTGTATGAATTTCAGGATTTAAGTTATTGTTTCTTAACTTATTTTTTATTTTACGATAACCATAACTTGTTAAACGAGCTATATATCTACCTAGTTTCTTGTCCTTAAGAAGTTTATCCATGTTTCTTAAGTGCAGGTGTTCTAGTCTCATACTACTATTACACAAGTATATTTTTTTAATCTTAATAGGTATTAAATTATGGTTTTTTCTGGCTAAAATTTCTTTTGCGACAGATGTACCATAATCATGAGATAAAATTGTAACTTCTTTTAAGCCCATTTTATGCCACAATTGTAAAGCAAAATCTGCCTGATCAATTAAAGAATAATTAAAACTATCTGGTTTGTCAGAAAAACCAAAACCCAAATGGTCGTGTATAATAACTCTATAATACTTACTTAATTCTGGTAAAACTTTAATGTAATCAAAAGATGAAGTTGGGTAACCATGAAGTATAACTAAGGTTTCTGTTGATGAACCTTCTTCTATAACAAAAACTTTTTTGTTATTTATTGTATAGAATTTACCTCTACTTTTCCAATTTGCAGCAGTCATAATTTTGGGGGGTTAATTATTAACTAAATATATTTATTAGTATAAAGATAGTATATTTTAATTAATTTTGAAAAATTAAACGTTAAATAATATTTAAAATTAATTATATAGATATCATATTACCAATTCCTATACAGAAAACGTTTACGTATTCTGTAACAAAGGACGAAGCACGTTTTCTAAAGAGAGGAATGCGTGTTGCTGTATCTTTTGGTAAAACTAAAATGTACACTGGTTTAATTTTTAATATTCATGAAACAGCACCAACTTTATATGAAGCAAAAGAAATTCATCAAATTTTAGATGAAACTCCAATAGTTAATGAGCGACAATTAAAGCATTGGCAATGGATTGCTAATTATTATATGTGCTCTTTAGGTGATGTGTATAGAGCCTCTTTACCCTCTGCTTTTTTATTAGAAAGCGAAACTATATTGTATAAAAATGATGCTTTTTCTGAAGAATCTATTTTAACAGATAACGAGTTTTTAATTTTTGAAGCTTTACAACATCAATCTCAATTAACAATACACCAAGTTGTAGCTATTTTAGGTAAGAAAAAAGTAATGCCAATAGTAAATGAGTTGATTAAAAAAACGGCTATTTATATTAAAGAAGAAATTTACGAGCAATACAAACCAAAGTTAGTAAAATATGTTCGTTTACATGCAGATTATTCTAATGATGATTCTTTAGGTAAATTGTTGGAAGTGTTATCTAGAGCAAAAAAGCAGAGAGAAGCTGTATTGGGTTTTTTCCAATTATCATCAAATAAAAAACCTATAAAAGCTAAGGATTTAGAAGAAAAAACAAATGTTTCTTCAAGTATTTTAAAATCTTTAGTTGATAAAAATATTTTCGAATTTTATCATATTAAAACAGATAGAATTACTTTTAAAGGAGATACTAATGATTTAAAAGAGCTTAATGAATTTCAAGAAAAAGCACTTTCAGAAATTAAAGAATCTTTTAAAGAAAAAGATGTTACATTATTACACGGTATCACAAGTTCTGGTAAAACGGAAGTGTATACAAAGTTAATTCAGGAAGTTTTAGATAATGGTAAACAAGTATTGTTTTTATTGCCAGAAATAGCTTTAACAACACAAATTATAACACGTTTACAGTTTTATTTTGGAGATCAAATTTCTGTTTTTCATTCTAAATATTCTATGAATGAAAGAGTAGAAGTATGGAATAATGTTTTAGAGAATAAAACAAAAGCACAAATAGTTTTAGGTGCTCGTTCTTCTATATTTTTGCCTTTTTCTAATCTTGGTTTAATAGTTGTAGACGAAGAACATGAAACATCTTATAAGCAATTTGAACCTTCGCCAAGATACAATGCAAGAGATTCTGCTATTGTATTAGCGAAATTACATAAAGCAAAAATTTTATTAGGTTCTGCAACTCCATCTTTAGAAACGTATTTTAACGCGCAACAAAATAAATACGGTTTTGTAACATTAAATAGAAGACATGGAAACGTACAATTGCCTAAAATAGAATTGATAGATGTTAAAGTAAAACAAAAGAAAAAGGAAATGACAGGTCATTTTTCTGATCGATTGTTAAAACTGATTCAAGAAGCTTTAGATTTAAAAGAGCAAGTTATTTTGTTTCAAAATAGACGTGGTTTTTCGCCGGTAGTAGAATGTAAAACTTGTGGTGTTTCTCCTCAATGTCCAAATTGCGATGTTTCTTTAACTTTTCATAAATATAAATACGAATTACGCTGTCATTATTGTAATTACCAACGAGCAATGCCAAATAGTTGTGGCGCTTGCGGTAGTAACACTTTAGATAACAAAGGTTTTGGTACAGAACAAATTGAGTTAGAATTAAAAGAACTTTTTCCTGATTATAAAATAGGTAGAATGGATTTAGATACTACTCGTGGCAAACATGGTTATCAGAAAATAATTGGTGCTTTTGAGGCTAGAGAAATAGATGTTTTAGTAGGTACACAAATGTTATCTAAAGGTTTAGATTTTGAAAACATTTCTTTAGTTGGTGTTTTAAATGCAGATTCTATGCTTAACTTTCCTGATTTTAGAGCACATGAACGTGCTTATGATATGATGGTGCAGGTTTCCGGTAGAGCAGGTAGAAGTAAAAAACAAGGTAATGTAGCTATACAAACCTATAATCCATATCATCAAATATTACAACAAGTTTCTACAACCAATTATGCAGAAATGTATAAAGAACAGTTGCAAGAACGTTGGCAATATAAATACCCTCCTTTTTATAGGTTGATAAAAATTACCCTAAAACATAAAGATTATAATAAGGTTGATAACGGAGTAAATTGGCTTTTTAAAGCATTATATAATTCTTTTGGAGAACATGTTTTAGGACCAACTGCGCCTGCAGTATCAAGAATTAGAAACCAGTATATTAAGAATATTGTTATTAAAATTCCGCCAAAACAGAGTTTAGCGAATACTAAGAACCAACTTACAAAAATTAGGAATACGTTTGAAGCTGTTAAAGATTTTAGACCTATTCGATTTATTATAGATGTAGATGCTTATTAAAAAGAAGTTAGTAAATTAGTTGACAGTTAGAATGTCTGTTTTTATTCTTTCATCTAAGTTTAAGACAGGCTCTGTCGATAACTATTATAAAAATAAATAATATGAGTTTTAAAAAAGAATACGATTTAATTTGTGTTGGTGGCGGAATTATGAGTACAACTTTAGCACTAATTACCAAACTACTAAAACCAGAAATGAATATTCTAATTTTAGAACGATTAGATAAAGTTGCACAAGAAAGTTCTGCTGCATGGAATAATGCAGGAACTGGTCATTCTGCTTTATGTGAGTTAAATTATTGTCCGGAAGAAGACGGAAAAGTATCTATAAAAAAAGCCATTGACATTTGTACACAATATGAAACTTCAAAGCAATTTTGGTCTTATTTAACCAAAGAAGGTTTATTAGAAAATCCAGAAGATTTTATTGCTTCTGTAAAACATCATAGCTGGGTTTTAGGAAAAGAAAATGCAGATTATTTAGAAGGTAGGTTTAAACAAATGAAAGAACATTTTATGTTCGATTCTATTGAGTTTACTAGAGAAATCAGTAAAATGAAAGAATGGTTTCCTTTAATTGCTAATGATAGGAATGAAGACGAAATAATGGCGGCTTCTAGAATTGATAGAGGTACAGAAATGAATTATGGTTCGTTAACAGAAAAATTGTTTTTTATTTTAAAAACTAAATTTGATACACCTGTTCATTGCAATATTGAAGTTTTAGATATAGATCCTGATACAGATATAGATTGGACTGTTGAAGTTAGAGATTTAAAAACAGAAAAAAAGTATAATTTAGAAGCAGAACATGTTTTTATTGGAGCAGGAGGAGGAAGTTTACTTTTATTACAGAAAGTGGAGATTGACGAAAAAGAAGGTTATGGAGGTTTTCCTGTAAGTGGAGAATGGTTGGTTTGTAAAAACGAAGAAATTATAAAGCAGCATAATGCAAAAGTGTATAGTAAAGCAGGTCTTGGAGATCCACCAATGTCTACGCCACATTTAGATACTCGTTATATAGATGGTAAACGTCAATTAATGTTTGGTCCTTTTGCAGGTTTTAGCCCGAAATTTTTAAAAGAAGGTTCTCATTTAGATTTGTTTAAATCCATTCAATTTGATAATATTCCTTCTATGTTGGGCGCATTTTGGCACAATTTACCATTAACCAAATATTTAGTTGAACAAGTACTAATGAGTAAAGAAGACAGAATGAATTCTTTACGCAAATTTATAAAAAATGCAAATTCTGATGATTGGGAAGTTGTAAAAGCCGGACAAAGAGTTCAGATTATTAAAAAAGATGAATTTGAAGGTGGAAAATTACAGTTTGGTACAGAAGTAATTTCTAGTAAAGATGGAAGTATTACGTGTCTTTTAGGAGCTTCTCCTGGAGCTTCTACTGCAACTTCTATCATGTTAGAAGTGATTGAGAAAGCGTTTCCTGAATTGATAAATTCTAAAAAAGGAAAAGAATTGTTAAAAGAAATTGTGCCTTTTTATAAAACGAATGTTACTAAAGAATTGTTTGAGAAGCAGTTGGAGAAGAGTAGGTTTTTTTTAGGTCTTTAATTTATAGTTTTTATAGTACTAACGTCTATAGATTCTTTAAAACTCCCATCATCATCACAAAAAATAATCATTCCTTGTTCCCAATTATTAATTATTGGTTTATTTATTTTATACTTATTATCTGATAAATTATTTAAAATGTTCTTAATCATTGATTTATAAACAATTATTCTATTGATTATTGTTTTTTTGTCATCTTGAGTAAATACAAAAACAGGATTGTGCTTACTTTCAACGCAATCTCCAATACATGCAAAATGTATAATCTCACAATCCAAGAAATCTTTATTCCTTTTTAGTCTCATAGAATTATTTAACTCATCTATATATCCTTCAGGAAAAACAGTTGATTTTATTAAACCATCATATGAATGATCCCATAGTCTTTTAATTATCCTAAATTTACTAAACCTAGAAATTTCATGATTATTTAAAAAAAATGTAGGCAGTAAAAAATTACTAAATAATATTTTTTGGATTTCCTTCGGAAATTCATATTTACAGATATAATCAAACACTAATGATTCAATAAAGTAATCATAAAATCCATCTATTTTTAAAGGGTTTTCAATAAATATTTGTTGTGTTTTTCTTGCTTTTAAAGATGTATATTTTTGTTGATTTTCTACCTTTTTAATTAATTCTTTGTGTTTAATTTGGTTTAAATTTTTAAAATATTTTTTAGCTTTACTTCTCACAAATATGAAGGCCTCTTTATGTTTTTTACGATTCTTTAAATCTAAAGGAAGTATTATGTTTGGATATGGTATTGTTATACCTAAAGCTTCCATTATTGTAAATGGAGTAAGTGAATAATTTATATTTTCAGAAGAAATATTTTTTATTACTGTATGATTTTTGATATCAGAATTAAAATTTTTAAATATCATTTCATTTCCAGATTTTACAATTTTTCCGTAAATGTTATTATCAAGTAGAAAGCTATATTTCATAATTATAAAGATACCAACTAAATATAATCAATTTAAAAAAGCTTAATTTTTTTTTTCTCCAAGCAACCTTTTTTAAACTTCTGTAGTCTATATATTTGTAAGGCAGTTAAAATTGAAACAAGAGGCTTGAAAATTATTAAAATGCATAACGAGAAATCGCTTATTAAAAAAGCGATAGACAACAATAGGGAAGCGCAACAACAATTGTTCGAGCAGCATTCACCTAAAATGTTGGGAGTTTGTAGGCAATATGTAAAAGATTTACATCACGCAGAAGATTTATTATTATCAGGTTTTTTAAAGGTTTTTACCAACTTACACAAGTTTAAACATGAAGGTAGTTTTGAAGGTTGGATACGCAGAATTATGGTGAATACCTGTATTTCTTATCTCCGTAAAAAGAACTTGGTAGATTTATCTGATGAAGATTATGTTTTTAACGATGCTGCAACAGAAAGTTTAGAAAACACTTCTGTAGAAGACATTCAAAAACTGATAGATAAATTACCCGAAGGTTACAAAATGGTGTTTAATTTATTCGCTATAGAAGGTTATAGACATTCAGAAATTGCAGAAAAATTGGGCATTACTGTTAGTACATCAAAATCGCAATTGTTTAAAGCACGTAAATTATTGCAAGAAAATTATTACAAAATGAATAAAACAATTCATGAAAACAAATAAGTTAGACAACAACATAAAACAAAAGTTACAAAACAGAACTTTTGAGCCATCAGCTTCTGCTTGGGAACGTTTATCAACTCAGTTAGATGAACAACCGAAGCAAAAGAAAAGAGGTTGGTTTTTTTATATAGGCGCTGCAGCAAGTGTTTTATTATTGATTTCTATAGGAATACAGATTTTATCTTCTGATAAAGAAGAAATTAAAATAAATGAAATTATTGTTGATGCTAAAATTGATACAAATACTATTGATAAAAAAATAGAGCAATTTATTAATGAAATTCCTGTTGAAGAAGCCATCGTAAAAGTTGATAAAACAGAGGAGGAGCAAAAATTAAATTATAATAAAAATGTTATTGCGAACAAAGTGAAACAATCTCATACAAATAGAAAGATTACTTCGTC
>CAJQQH010000123.1 GCA_905480405.1 uncultured Polaribacter sp.
ATAAAAAGATACAAATTTTAACTTCTTAAGAAAAATTAAAACTGTACGTAAATTATTAATTACTGACTATTTTAAAATAAAAAACACTTAAATCATTTATTATAAATCATTTAAGTGTTTTAATTGTGGAGACGCCGAGAATCGAACTCGGGTCCAAACAAGCAGCCAAAAAGCTTTCTACATATTTAGTTCTTTCTTAGTTTTCGACTAAAAACTGATTAAGAACAATCGATTTTTAGCTTATCTTCTTTAGTTTCAAAAACTTGCCAAAGCTTCAAGTTTTCTATATTTACTTTTACGATATCCAAAAGTGAAACGCCGTAAATCAGGGCTGTTCGTGGACATAAAGCTTGCACACCTTGTGTGCCGAGGCTAATCCTACTATAATTCGGATTAAGCAGCTAAAGCGTAGTTATCTTCGCCGTTTAAAAAGTTGAAATTAGGTTTAACGAGTGTTATTTCATAACTCGATATGCTTACAAATTCACTGTCCTTGCTGTCAAAACCAGTCGTCCCCGTTTTAATAATTTGGACGTTACCACACAAAAAAGTGGGGTCAGGATTTTCGTTATATCTTTTTAACAAAAAAAGTTAAAAAGGATGTCATTTCAATCCTTAACGCAGTTTGCAAAAGTATAAAAAATACTGTTGCTTATCATTATAAATTCTAATATCTTCGAGCAAATATTATACCATTTTTAAGAAACTAATTTTGGTAAATCTAAAAAGACTATTATTATGAAGTTTGGCATTATAAAAGAGCGTAAAAACCCACCAGATAGAAGAGTTGTTTTTTCTCCAGAAAAATTAATTCAATTTAAATCTAAGTTTTCAGAAGCAGAAATTATTGTAGAAAGTTCAGATATTAGAGTTTTTTCTGATAATCAATATGCAAAAGCAAATATAGAAGTTTCTAAAGATGTTTCTGATTGCGATGTTTTATTTGGTGTTAAAGAAGTGCCAATAGAGGCTTTAATACCTAATAAAAAATATTTTTTCTTTAGTCATACAATTAAAAAACAACCTTATAACAGAAAGTTGTTAAAAGCCATTTTAGAAAAAAAAATAGAATTGTTTGATCATGAAACAATTGTTAAAGAAAACGGTGCTAGATTAATTGGTTTTGGTCGTTATGCAGGTATTGTTGGTGCTTATAATGGTTTTAGGGCAGTTGGTTTATCAAATGAAACATTTAGTTTGCCTAAAGCAGAAGTATTGGATAGTCAAAAGGAGTTAATTTTAGAATTAAATAAAATTAATTTGCCAAGTATAAAAATTCTATTAACAGGAAATGGTAAAGTTGCATACGGGGCAAAAGAAATGCTAGATGCAATGTCTATTAAACAAATTTCTGTAGATGAATATTTAAATGATTCATTTAATGAGCCAGTGTATTGTTTGGCAGATGTGCTAGATTATAATAAACGTAAAGACGGACAAACTATAAATAATTCGGATTTTTATAATCATCCAGAAAATTATGAATCTAATTTTATGCGTTTTGCAAAAGTAACAGATTTCTTTATTGCAGGACATTTTTATGGAAATGGAGCTCCTTATTTATTTACACGTGAAAATGCAAAAGAAAAAGATTTTAAAATAAAATTTGTAGCAGATATTTCTTGTGATGTAGATGGTCCTGTAGCATCAACATTAAAAGCATCTACAATTGCAGATCCAATTTATGGTTATAATCCAGAAACAGAATCTGAAATTGATTATAAAAATGAAAATGCAATTGTTGTAATGGCAGTAGATAATTTACCTTGTGAGTTACCAAAAGATGCTAGTGAAGGTTTTGGAGAAATGTTCTTACAAAACGTTATTCCTGCTTTTTTTAATAATGATAAAGAAGGTGTTTTACAACGTGCAAAAATGACAGAAAATGGGAAATTAACATCTCGTTTTTCTTATTTACAGGATTTCGTAGACGGTAAAGAATAATGATTCAAGATAGACAGTTTCTTATAGATCTGGCAAAAATGAAAATGCCTTTTGGTAAATATAAAGGTAGATTTTTAATTAATTTACCAGAACATTATATTGTTTGGTATAAAAATAAAGGTTTCCCAAAAGGAAAATTAGGAAAACAGATGGAGTTAGTTTATGAACTTCAATTAAATGGTTTAGAAGATATTGTTAGAAAAATACAACTAGATTTTACATAAAAAGAAGAATATATTTGTTATTTAAATAGTTTTACTTTTAACGTTTTTACAATAGAATGGATGTTAAGTAATTAGAGTTTTCTAAAACGAATTCTATATTTTTACTTTTTAAATGACATTTAAAACTTCTCATAAAAGCTATTTTTAAAAGAGCAAAAAACATTTTTTTTAAATTTTATTCATTTTATCTTTTCTTTACAAGCTTCTTCTTTGCTATTGGTTACAATGTTTCTAGTAGAGGTATAAATACCTTGTTAAAAGAAGTAAAGAGTCTCAAAAATAATTTTATGTTTTCGTAAAAAGGTTAGATGGTTTTTAGATTAACGATAAAATAAACTGTCATACCAAAAAAATGCTGTAATTTATTTGTTATTTGAAGGTATTAAAAACGAATTGCATAATACTTTTATAGAAATATTGTCTCCTTATTATAATGAAATAAGAGATGGTAATGTATTAACTGTGCTAACAGAAAATAAACATTAAGTGTTTGTTTGTAAATCAATTATTTAACGAAAAGGTTAGGGGTATGTTTGTTAGTTTTTAAGAACAACACCATAAGCTATATGGGCAATTCCTAAAATAAATATTGATGAATACCAATAATTAGGAATTAAGAAACATATAACTGCAAGAAGAAAACAAACACCAGATAAAACAAAAAGATTTTTACTTTTCTTAATTTTTAATATTAAAAGGGAAATTCCATAAAAAATTAAAAAAACAGGTGTTAGATAATTTATATAACCTTGTTTGTTTAAAAAAATAAGGACTAAAAAGATAATAATAAAACTACCCATATATTTTATCGAATCCGATTTTGTTTTATTATTCCAAAGTTTGTATTGTAGTTTTTTAGCTTTTCTTCTTCCTTTAAAAAATAAAGCAAGTGTAGATAGTATAAGAGTAGAACTTATAATCACTAAAATTAAGATTTCAATAATTTCTGGTGACATAATTTCTAAAGGATTGTCATCAACCAAAAATCCTTCTAAAATACTCTTTATAAAAAAAGCTGCTATTAGAAAGTAAATTCCTATTTGAATACTTGAATATTCTTTTAATGAAAAATTTAACTGAAAATTATCGTGTTTATTCATAAAATTTATAACTTTCGCTAATATACAAAAAAATGAAACCAGCAGAAGAATACATTTTAAATCAGCAAGAACCATTTAAATCTATTTTAATGCATTTGCAGATTTTAATAGAAAGTACTTTCCCAGAAGTGGAATTAAAATTTAAATGGAAAATTCCTTTTTATTACCTTAATAATAAACCATTTTGTTATTTAAATGCATCTAAAAAAAAAGGTTATGTAGATGTTGTTTTTTGGGTTTCTGCGCATTTAACACAGTATAATGAGTTCTTAATTTCCGAAAATAGAAAAGTTGTAAAATCTCTAAGATATTTTAACTTAGAAGCTATTAATGAAGAAATTTTACTTACCGTTTTAGCAGAGGCTTTCGAGAAAAAAGAGGCCGGTTTTTATAAAAAAAAGTAATTATTTTATAACTACTTTATATTGTAAAGCTAGTTTTAAGTTAAAAAAGATGTTAAGGTTAGCATCATTTTCTGGCACGTCGATACTAATTTGAGAAACTGAATTTTTAGAATGATGATTAACTTCTTTTATATAAAAGTCATTATTGTATGAATAGTAAATTTTTGTAGTAAAGTTTAAGCCTTTAAACTTAAGATTTATTTTTTTGTTTTTATCAACTATAATCTCTCCAACTTTTGGTTCTATAATTTCAATTTCTGATGAAATCATACCTTCATTAAATACAGGTTGATCACAGAAGTCTGTTAACGACTTATGATTTATATATTCACTCCAAAAAGTATTACTTGGATAATGAGTTAATCTAAGATCTTCTTTTTTGATGTTAAAATAAGTGTTTAACCTCTTTTTAAAGTTTTTGCTATTTCTATGTTCAGAACCCCAGGTGACATCAATAAAAATCCATTTATCTGCTAATTTTACAGCATTCCAAACATGGTTTTTGTTTTTAGGTATTTTACCAATCATAACTGCATCAACTTTTACATAGCCTTTAACCAACTCGTTTTGTATTTTAAGAAGCGTACATGCTTTGTTAAAAAGTAAAGCAAAACCTTTACAAACTGCTTGTCTATTTATAAAAGTACTAGCTATGATTTCTTCATTTTCTTTTAAGATTCTTCTATTTAAATCTTCCTGATCTGTAACAACATAAATTTCAGGCACTTTTATAAAATTATCTATAGGCGGTTCATAGTAAGTTATATTATACGCTATCCAAGTGTATAGTGCTCTTGTCTTTTCTTCTTTTGTAGGAAAGTCGTAATCTATCCTTTTAGCTAATTCTTCTATTGAATTAACAGGCATATATGAATAGATTATTTTGTCTACTTTATCTAATTTAGAATTTTGAGAAAATATAAAAAAGGGTAATAAAAAAAAGTATAGGAGGCATTTTTTCATATTTTTTTTTGTTTAAATTACAAATTTTAATTGACTCTAATTATAAATTGTAAGGCTATTTCATTTTCTATATAAATATAGAGGATGCAATTTTTTCTTGGATTTTTAATTGAAACTGTAGAAACATTTTTATTAGTTTCTATATCAGCTTTTTGAGCTAAACTTCCACTGCCAAAATTATATATTAACTTTTGGTTTTTTAGGTTTTTAATTTTAATTTCTATGAAGTCTGTATTATTTATTTCTATAATTCCTTTTTTAGGAAAAATAAGACTCAAATTATTATTTAAATACTGTTGACTATAAATAGGCTGATTGTAAAACTCTTCAATAGTCATTCTTCCAAAACGTAACCTCCATAAAGTATCTTCTGGATAATGCGTTTTAAATATTTTTTGAAAAGGAATATCAAAATAATAATCGTTAAATTTTCGAATCCATTTTCTATTATACTCATATCCTGCAGCCCAAGTAGCATCAATAATAATCCATCTATTATTAATTTCTACAGCATTCCATATATGATTAGGGTTTTGAATATTCGCTATATCATTAGCATCAGTTCTAACAGAGCCTTTTATTAATTCAGATTTTATATTTAATAAATCGCAAATTTTTTTAAATGATTGCGCATATTCTTCACAAACACCTGTTTTATTCCTAAAAGCTTTGTTTACTAAATCATCGATTAAAGATTGCATTTTTTGTTTCTTTTCTTCTTCCGAAGAATAACTAAAACGATAACTTCTTTGTTTAGGATTGTATAATTGCCTTAGATTATAACGTATGTTTTTTGTTAACCAAAAAAATGCTGCTCTTACTTTTTCTGTATCAGAAGAAAAATCCTTTTCTATTCTATTTGCTAAGTTTTCAACTATAGAAAATCGTGGGTAAGTATTTACAATACTATCTGTTTTCTTATAATTTTGAGCAAAAATAGAATAAGAACAAAGTAAAAAAAGTAATAAAGTTTTTTTCATAGTAATTATAAGGTAGTTGTATAATATACAATAATTATGCCTTGTTTTTATCTATAAAAAAGACTCTTCAAATTATAAAAATTTAAAGAGTCTAAAAATATGTTATTTAATAGTTATAAATTATTTACAGTTTTTCTAATAGCAATTAAATTACTTAAAAGACTTTCTAAATTATCTAAGTGTAACATGTTTGCTCCATCAGATTTAGCATTTGCAGGATCAAAATGAGTTTCTATAAACAAACCATCTACATTATTTACAACACCAGCTCTTGCAATTGTTTCTATCATATCTGGTCTTCCGCCAGTAACTCCACCAGATTGGTTTGGTTGTTGTAAAGAATGAGTTACATCTAAAACTGTAGGTGCAAATTTTCGCATTTCAGGAATTCCTCTAAAATCTACAATCATGTCTTGGTAACCAAACATAGTACCTCTATCTGTAATCCACGCTTTATTAGAACCAGCATCTTTTACTTTTTGTACTGCATGTTTCATAGCATCCGGACTCATAAATTGCCCTTTCTTTAAATTAACAACTTTCCCAGTTTTTGCAGCAGCAACAACTAAGTCTGTTTGGCGCACTAAAAATGCAGGAATTTGTAAAACATCTACATATTCTGCAGCTTTAATAGCATCTGAAACTTCATGAATATCTGTAACCGTTGGCACATTAAAAGTTTCTGATACTTTACGTAAAATTTTTAATGCTTTTTCATCACCTATTCCAGTAAAACTATCAATTCTACTTCTGTTTGCTTTTTTAAAACTACCCTTAAAAATATAAGGTATTTCTAACTTATCGGTAATTGTAATTACTTTTTCAGCTATTCTTAATGCCATTTCTTCACCCTCTATAGCGCAAGGTCCTGCCAAAAGAAAAAAGTTGTTTGCGTCTGTGTGTTTTATATTCGGAATTTCAGATAAAATCATTTGTAGAATTTTGAACAAAAATACGAAAATATATTCGCTATATTTATCCTTTTAAAAATCGATAAACAATGAAAAACATATTTATAACATTAGCAGCTTCAGTTTTAATTATTTCTTGCGATAGTACAAGAAATGTTAAAAAACCAACAATAAAGCCAACAAAAGTAAAAATAGTTGAAAATTTATTTTTTATTGATTCTTTAACCGTAAAAAAGCATTTATATACTTTGGCATCTGATGAAATGGAAGGTAGAAAAGCAGGAACACCTGGTATAGAAAAAGCAGCAAAATATATAGAAAAAGAGTTTGAAAAAATTGGTTTAACAACTTTTGAAGGCCTAGAAACTTATAGACAAACTTTTAATTTTACACCAAGAAGAGGGAAGGAAGAAATAACAAGCGCAAATATTATTGGTGTTTTAGAAGGAAAAAGTAAAAAGGATGAATATGTCATTATATCTGCTCATTATGATCATTTAGGAATGAAGAATACAGGTGATGATAAAGTGTTTAACGGAGCAAATGATGATGCATCTGGTGTAACTGGTATTTTAGCTTTAGCAGAATACTTTAAAAAAGTTGGTAACGAAAGAACAATCGTTTTTGCTGCTTTTACAGCAGAAGAAATGGGTTTAATTGGTTCTACTCATTTCGGGAAAGGTATTGATGCTAACAAATTTGTAGCAGGAATTAATTTAGAAATGATTGGTAAAGTACCAAGTTTTGGGCCAAATACAGCGTGGTTAACAGGTTTTGAACGTTCAGATTTTGGTAAGATTATTCAAAGGAATTTAAAAGGAACAGGTTACCAATTATTTCCTGATCCCTATAAAAATTTTAATTTATTTTT
>CAJQQH010000124.1 GCA_905480405.1 uncultured Polaribacter sp.
AATCTCAAGGAAAATATACCGTTGTTAATACATTAGGTTATTTAGGTAAATATCAATTTGGAAAAACAACCTTAGAACGTTTTAACATATACAATACTAAAGAGTTTTTAAAAAATCCTGAATTACAAGAAAAAGCTTTTATAGCTTTATGTAAAGTAAATAAATGGATTTTAAGAAAAGATATTAAACGTTCTGTTGGTAAAACTATTAATGGAATTAAAATTACAGAATCTGGAATTTTAGCAGCTGCTCATTTAAGTGGCGCAGGAAACGTTAAAAAGTTTTTACGAAGCAACGGTACAAGAACTTTCTCTGACGCTTATGGTGCTTCTATAAAATTGTATTTGAAAAAATTTGCAGATTATGATGTATCAAGTATAGTTGCAAACAGAAAAGCAAAAGCTTAATTATTTCTGAATAATAAAAATAGCTGGTTTTTTATGTAAATCTGGTTGTTGATGTTTCCAATCTTTTACAGTCATTGTTTTTATATATTCTGATGGCAAAGTAATATCAGCAGCAATACACAAATTAGTAGTTGGTGATAAAGCTGCTTTTAAATCGGCAAACATTTTCTCGTTTCTGTAAGGAGTTTCAATAAAAATTTGAGATTGATTTTTATCTTGTGATAATTTTTCTAAATCTTTTAAAGCTCTTTTTCTATCTCCTTTATCAATTGGTAAATAGCCATTAAATGCAAAATTTTGACCATTCATACCAGAGCTCATCATTGCCATTAAAATAGACGAAGGTCCTACTAAAGGAACCACTTTTATATTTTTTTGATGTGCTAATTTAACGATAGTTGCTCCAGGATCTGCAACTGCAGGAACACCTGCTTCAGACAATAAACCAACATTAATACCTTGTTGGCAAATATCTAAATACTTACTCGTTTCTAACTCTTCTGCATATTTATCTAACAACATAATATGTAAAGAAGGTTGTTGTTTTTTGGGAGTTATTTTTTTTATAAATCTTCTCGCAGACTTTTCGTTTTCTACAATATAGTAATCTATTTCTTCTACTACTTTTTTTACAGACAAAGGCATTACTTCTAAAGGTTCTGTTTCGCCTAAAGTTGTAGGAATTAAATAGAGTTTACCAATCATTTTTATCGTCTTTAAGTCAATTTATTTACTATTACCTCGCAAGCTTCATCCAACATTAAATATACGTTTTCAAAACCTTGATTACCTCCATAATAAGGATCTGGCACAGATAAGTTTTTATTAGGATGCGTTTCTTTTAAAATCATCTTAACTTTATCCTTATCAAATTTACCTCTTGCTAAGGTTAAAATATTTTGATAATTACTTTCATCCATGGCATAAATATAATCAAAAGTATCAAAATCTTTAACTGTAAACTTTCTAGCTCTTTGGTTGGTTATATCTATTTTATATTTTCTAGCAACCTCAATAGAGCGCTCATCTGGAAGATTACCAACATGATATGCAGCTGTACCTGCAGAATCTACAAATACCTTTTGAGAATTAATTTTTGATTGTAAAATACCTTCTGCTAATGGCGAACGACAAATGTTCCCCAAGCAAACCATTAGTACTTTTACCATTATAAAATGATTTTTTTTAGAACGTTAACTTCTTAGTTAAATCGTCTACATATTTTCTAAATTGTTTATCAGTTTCGGTAAGATTATCTACTGTTTTACAAGCATGTAAAACAGTTGCATGATCTCTTTGTCCTATTTGATTCCCAATACTTGCTAAAGATGTCTTTGTTAGTCTTTTAGCAAAATACATAGCTAGTTGACGCGCCTGAACAATGTGTCTTTTTCTAGTTTTAGATTGTAAAGTTGCTACATCCATATCAAAATACTTAGAAACTTCTTTCTGAATATAATCGATTGAAACTTCTTTCTTAGTATTCTTTACAAATTTATCTACAATCTGTTTAGCCAATTCAATAGAAAATTCTCTTCTATTAAATGATGCTTGTGCAATCATAGAAATAACAACACCTTCTAATTCTCTTACATTAGATTTAATGTTCTTTGCAATATATTCTACAATTTCTTCTGGCATTTCTACACCATCTCTGTATAATTTATTTTGTAAGATAGAAATTCTAGTTTCATAATCTGGTGCTTGTAACTCTGCAGATAACCCCCATTTAAAACGAGATAATAAACGCTGTTCTATATCTTGCATATCTACAGGAGCTTTATCAGACGTTAAAATTACTTGTTTACCGTTTTGATGTAAATGATTAAAAATATGAAAGAATACATCTTGCGTACCTGCTTTACCAGATAAGAATTGTACATCATCAATAATTAAAACATCTATCATTTGATAGAAATGAATAAAATCATTTCTAGTATTCGATTTTACAGAATCTATAAATTGTTGCGTAAATTTCTCTGAAGAAATATACAAAACAGTTTTATCTGGGTATTTATCTTTAATATCAACACCTATTGCATGACCTAAATGGGTTTTACCTAAACCAACACCTCCATAAATTAATAATGGATTAAAAGATGTTCCACCAGGCTTATTTGCTACAGCCATACCAGCAGAACGAGCTAATCTATTAGAATCTCCTTCTATAAAATTAGCAAAACTATAATTTGCATTTAATTGTGATTCTATTTTAACTTTCTGTAAACCAGGGATTATAAAAGGATTTCTTAATTCTCTTTTACTAGAATCTATAGGTACAGTAACTTTTTGTGGTTTTAATGGGTCTCTATTAGAACTAGGTATTTTTACAACCTGTGGTCTATTACTACTATACGTGTTCTCCATTTTTACATCGTAAATCAATTTGGCATCACTACCTAATTGTTTTATTAATGCAACACGCATTAATTTAATGTAATGCTCTTCTAACCATTCGTAAAAGAATTTACTAGGTACTTGAATCGTTAATGCTTCTCCGGAAAGTTTTACAGGTTTTATTGGTTCAAACCAAGTTTTATAAGCCTGTGGCTTAAGGTTATCTTTTATAAAAGAGAGACAATCGGCCCAAACGGATTCAGCAGTATGATTCATTTAATTATTAGGTAATTTTCTTTGGTTACTAATTTAAGTGAAAAGCTCACTTTTTACTCCTTTTCTAAAGCCATACAAAAGTGTGAATAAAATTCAGTATAAAAAAATCAATTTGCTATTGATTATTAACTATTTTTAACGTACACTGCTAAAAAATAAAAACGTCTAAATCTTTTGAAAAAATCATCAACAAAAACTAGAGTTCGTTATTCTGAAACCGATCAAATGGGGGTAGTTTACCATGGTAATTATGCTCAATACTTTGAATTAGGCAGAACCGAATGGCTTCGTAATATGAAAGTTACATACAAAGATATGGAAATTAGTGGTATAATGCTTCCTGTAATTTCTTTAAGTTGTAATTTTATTAAATCGGCTAAATATGATGACCTATTAACCATAGAAACTTTTTTAAAGAAAAAACCAATGGTTAAGATAGAATTTGACTACAAGATAACAAATCAGAATGATGATTTAATTTGTACAGGAAGTTCTGTTTTAGCATTTATGAATATGAAAACAAGCAAACCAACTAGATGTCCTGATTATCTATTAGATAGCTTAGGCTTCTAATTTCTTGATGTTAACTTTATATAAATTATCGAAAATTTCGAAAATCATTGAAGCATTTTTTTTTCTAATAGAAATTACATATTCGCAATCCATTTCTAATTTTTGTGAAACAATATTTAAATTTTTCTCTTTAACAACTCTCATTACCTTATTCATTAAATCGTATTGAAAGTTAAGCTGAAAAAAAACATCAACTGTTTTTTCTATAATTTCAGATGCTTGTAAAGTAATTTCTGCTGATGTTTTATAAGCATTTATTAAACCTCCAACACCTAGTTTTGTACCGCCAAAATAACGGACAGAAACAATTAAAACATTGGTTACTTCAAAAGATTGAATTTGACCATAAATAGGCATTCCTGCAGAATTATTAGGTTCACCATCATCATTAGCTCTAAACTTTATTTGCTCTACCCCTATTTGATATGCATAACAGAAATGACGGGCAGAATGATGTTTTTTCTTTAAAATTTCTAAACTAACTTTAACATCATCTTCATTAAAAATAGGAAAAGCATAACCAAAAAACTTACTATTTCTATCTTTAAATAGTGTTTCTTCTGATGCTTTTGTTATTGTTTTGTAACTATCTTTTTCCATTAAGCCAAAGCTACAATTACAATTCCTACAATTGCCAAAGCAACACCAATTTTATTTTTAGTACTAAATTGCTCCTTAAACAATAATATACCAACTATAGTAGAAACAACTACAATACCCACATTATTAATTGTAAACAATGTAGAACTTTCAAAACCTTTGTTTTGTAGAGCTTTTATTAAAAACACTATCGAGTAATAATTAGGAACCCCTAAAACAACACCTGCAATAATGTTTTTAAGACCAAATACTTCTCTTTTTTTTATTGTTTTAATCACTAATATAATCAACCCGAAGAAAGCAGCAATTCCAAATAAACTTCCAGAAAAAATAGAAACATCTTTTTCTGACACATACATAACTTCTACATACTTTAAAGTAGTATCTATAATACCAGAACCTAAAAAAAGTAAAATAGGAAACAATAAACCAGCGTTTTTGTTTTCTTTTCTATCTTCTTTAACAGATGCTAAATAAACAGCAACTAAAGCAATTATAATACCTATAATTTTTAAAATTGTTACAGACTCATTATACAGAAAAACCCCAAAAAAAACTGGTATCACTACAGACATTTTCCCTGCAACAGAAGCAACTGAAACTCCATTTTTTTGAGCTGTCATTGCCATTACAAAAAAGATAGAAACAAATAGTGCTCCTAAAAATACAGCCCCTAAAAACCAAGGCTGATTTGGGACTTCGTTAATAGAAAAACTACTTTCTGCCAAAGCAAACCCCATTGTAAAAGCTACAATATAATTAACAAAAATTGCTTTTAGAATATCTACTTTAAAAATACCAAAGTATTTAAAAATAACAAATAATCCTGTTGAAAAAAGTATACTTAAAAGTAAGTAAATCAATTTATTTTGTTTTTAATGAATAACTCTGTTACATCATCTTTTGCTGGAATTAAATTCCAAACATGAATTCCTAATTTGTTTGCAGCGTCAGTATTTTCTTTTAAATCATCTACAAACAAAGTTTCATCTGAAATTAAATTATTTTCTTTTAAAATAAACTCATAAATTTCTGAATCTGGTTTTCTGAAATTAATTTCATGCGATAAATAAAACTGCTCAAAACTATTTTTAAACTCGTTATAAAAAACTTTTCCCAAAGAATCTTGAATCCATTTTATGTGTAAATCATTTGTATTACTTAATAAAAACAATCTGTATTTTTTACTGTCTGCTAAGTCCTTTAAAAAGTCTAAACGCTTTTTAGGAAAATCAGACAAAATAGCATTCCACGCAAATATTAAATCTTCTTTAGCAATACTAAATTTATCATGATAAAAATTAAGAAAAGCTTCTGTTGAGATTAATCCTTTTTCATATTTATGGTAGACAGACATCATTTCTTCTGTAATATCTGTTACCCCTAATTTTGCCATTTCTCTATACGTAGCAGGCTTATCTAAATTGATAAAAATATCTCCAAAATCGAAGATGATGTTTTTAATCATTTATGTATGTTTTTAAAATGTTGTTTTTAATTTTTACTTCTGATGTAATTTTTGCTGATAAAATCGGAGCTTCTACTCCACTTACAAATAAAGAATCACCAACAAAAATCTTAGCTTCATCCCATAAATTAGCATCAATAAAGGTTTGTAAAGTTTGCGTTCCACCTTCAATAATAACAGATTGAATTTGATGTTTCTGCATTGTCTCACAAATTTGTTCTGCAACATTTTTTGAAAAATCTATTACCTCAAAAAACACATTTTCTTTAAACTCTTTATCTATATTTTTTGCTTCTGTAAACACAATAGTTTTTACCAGATTGTTAAAAACAATTGCTTGTTTAGATATTCGCAAGCTTTTATCTAAAACAATTCTTATTGGGTTATTACCTGTCCAAGTTCTAACATTTAATTTAGGATTGTCTGCAATTACTGTATTTGTACCAACCAAAATAGCGTGTTCTTCACTTCTATACTTATGCACTAATTGCTTAGAAATATTGTTAGAAATCCAAACTGGTGCTTGTTCATTTCTAATTATTGGTGCAATAAACCCATCTTTTGTTTCTGCCCATTTTAATATAATAAAAGGTCTTTTTTTCTCTTGAACTGTAAAAAATCTTTTATGATGTATTTTACATTCCTTTTCTAAAACACCTACAATTACATTTATTCCTTCATTTTTTAAGATTTCAATTCCTTTACCGGCAACTAAACTATTAGAATCTACACAACCAATTACAACATTTTTAAGTTGATGTTTTACTAACAAACTAGCACAAGGAGGCGTTTTACCAAAGTGCGAACAAGGTTCTAAAGTAACATAAATAGTAGCGTCTTTTAATTGGTTTTTATCTTTTACAGAATTCACCGCATTTACCTCTGCGTGATTACCTCCATAACTAGATGTAAATCCTTCTCCAATAATCTTATTTTGATAAACAATAACTGCGCCAACACTAGGATTTGGACGTGAAGTCCCTATTCCGTTTTTGGCAATTTGTAAACATCTTTTAATATAGAATTCGTGTTCGATAACTTCTCTCTTTTTAAAAATATGATTGTAATTTTAATTAAAACTTGAACTTTATATCCTCAGTTTTATCGATTAAAAACTCTTTTTTTAAGCCAAAAACAACATATTTTAAATTCCCTTTAAATTGTACCTTTACTTTATTACTAATAATTGAGTTTAATAATCCGCCTAAAACACCATTCTTATTATTTTCGAAAATGCGTTTTGTAGGAATAACAACTTTTAACGGAATAAAAAACTCATCTCTAGCAGGCACTTTAAATTCTTCTGAAGAAACCTGAGCTAATTCTGCTCCATTTACAATAACCTTAATTTCATCTGTAGAAAGTTTACCTCCAACATCATTAGGGTTTTTAAAATATGCTTTTGCTTGTAAACGAACGGTATCCGATGCAAAACTAATTATTTTAACATCATCAACCTTTATAAAAACAGGTGGTTTCTTCACAGAGCAACTGTAAATCACTAAAAATAAAACTAAAAAATAGAATCCTTTTTTCATCAAAATTATTTAAAAAATTAGGTAACTTGCTCCTGCAAAAATACAGTATTAAATGACAAGTAAAGATTTTACTATTAGAGAAATTACAGCAAAAGATAATGCTGAACTTGCTAAAGTTATTAGAAGTGTTCTTTTAGAAATGGGTGCTCCAAAAATTGGAACTGCCTACGAAGATGCTGCTACAGACAAAATGTTTGAAAACTTTAAAAAATCTACTTCAATTTATTATGTAATTGAACATCAAAATAAAGTTGTAGGAGGTGCAGGAATTGCTAAATTAGATAATTTTGAAGGTAATACTTGCGAACTTCAAAAAATGTACTTTTCACCAATTTTAAGAGGAAGGGGTTTAGGTTCTAAACTAATTTCTACTTGTTTAGATAA
>CAJQQH010000125.1 GCA_905480405.1 uncultured Polaribacter sp.
ATTTTTAGAAATGATGCTTTTTTGTTTGTATTTTTGTGCTTGATGAAACAAAAAAAAGTTTTCTTACTATTAAATGGAAAAACCCCAAAAAAGCTTCCAAACCTATCTGATTACGATATTGTTTGCGCTACAGATGGCGCATATCATTTCCTAGAAGAAAATAAGATCATTCCAGATTTTGTTTCTGGCGATTTAGATTCTTCAGAAGAAATTCCAGAAAATATAAAAGTGATCCATACGCCTAATCAAGATTTTACAGATTTCGACAAAATACTTCAAATCTTATTTGATAAAGGTTATTTTTTGATAGATATTTATGGCGCAAGCGGTAAAGAACAAGATCATTTTATAGGAAATTTACACACTGCAATTCAATGGAAAAAGAAACTAAAATTAACTTTTTACGATAATTATAGTCGTTATTTTTTAGCTGATAAAAACACAACTATTTCCAATTGTAACAACAAAATCATTTCATTAATTCCTTTACCTAAAGCAACAAATATTATAACGAAAGGTTTACAATATCAATTAAATAATGAAGATTTAATTTTTGGCAAAAGAATTGGCACAAGAAATAAAGCAATTAAAGACGATATACAAATTACCTTTAAAAATGGAGAATTATTCATTTTTATCAATCATTTATAAAAGAAATTATGAGTAGAAAAATAAAATTATTGTGGGATTTTAGAGGAGAAGACGCAAAAGAAACTGCTAAACATCATACTATTCATTTAAAAGAATTTGCAGACTTAGAAAACTTAAATTTTCATGAAATTGATATTCAAGAAAAAAACCCAATGTTAGCTTCTGCGTTTATAACTGTTGATGAAGCTGATATGAAAACCTATAGAAATGCCTTAAAACCTCATCGAGGAGAAGTAGGATAATCATTATCAAAACAAACCATACAAAATTGCATTTATGAGAAGAACTCTCAATTTAATTACAATTTTAATTTTCTTCCTTACCATACCTTTTTCATTTTCACAAGAATGGAAAAACCTAAAGGATTACAAAAAACAAACAGGACAGACTTTTCTTACCAATGGTAATTGGTTAAAAAAAGACAGACGTAAAAATTCTGAAACTTGGAAAAAAGCCAACCGTTTTAACTTAACCTTAGAAAAAGGCAATTTTAAATACAAAACAATTAGTCAAATACGAGATTTCTATACTTGGTTTGATATTGAACGTAAAAAAATTGGACATGAAATAAATGCATTCGGAGTCGCCGCAATTGTTGCTGGTCAATTATCTAATTTCGACAATTACTTTATCAGAACTTTTATTGTGCGTAACAAAGAAGTTATCTGGTTTGGCAACCAAGGTTCTAAAGATGTATTTGCATTTGCATTTCCGTTAATAAAAGAAATCTTTTTTTCTAAAAATATTTTAAAAAACGAGAAAGCAAAAGAATGGGATATTAAAAACGGGAAAATTGAACAATGTCAAATAGTTGAAACTTTATACAAACAGTTATCTTCAAAAGCAATTCATAAACTAGAAAGAATGGCCAAAGGAAAAGGTATTTATAATTTAGGGGTAAAAAACGAATTAAAATTTGAAGGAAATATTAAAAATTGTAAAGATAGATACAAACATGCATTCACAAAATTATATCAGTTTTACAAGAGTAAAAGGTAAAATTATTTCCACTTAATACCACAACCTATACTTGGTTGTTGGTTTTTTAAAGGCGATCTAAGCATCAACAAATTATCTAAAGAATTTCGCATATCAAAACCAGTAACAATTTTTCCATTTCCAGGCCTAGAATCATCTAATTGCCCGTGATAAACGGTTTTTAAATCCGCATCAAAAACATAAAAATCTGGTGTACAAGCTGCATCATACGCTTTTGCTACTTCTTGAGTCTCATCATACAAATAAGGAAAAGGATACTTTTCTTCTTCTGCCAATTGCTTCATAAACTCAGGAGCATCTTGTGGGTAATTTTCAATATCATTAGCACTAATTGCAATAAAATTGATACCTTGTTGCTGATACTCATTCGCCATTTTTACCAACTCTTTATTTACATGAATAACAAACGGACAATGATTACAAATAAACATAATTACAGTTCCTTTTTTGCCTTTTGCGTCTTGCAAAGAAACCTGCCTATCATCAATTGCATTTAATAAATTAAAATTCGGAGCTAAAGTTCCGTTCTTAAATTCGTTAGATTCTGCTCTTGCCATTTCTCTTTTTTAATTTAGTCTTCAAAAATAAACAATAAAATCAAAGAAAAATATAGTTGTGAGTCTAATAATTTTCAAATAAATTGCTAATTCAATTCTTATTCAAATTTAATGAAACAATATTATATCATCCTTTTTTTACTAATAATTTCAATCTCGAGTTCTGCTCAAGAACAATTGCTTCATAATGTTTATCACAGAGAAAGTACTTCTTTAAACGGCATGTGGAAATATATTGTAGATCCTTATGAAAATGGTTTTTATAACTATAGATACGAACCGTTTGAAAACCAAGAAAACCCAGGAAAAAGTGCTTTTTTTAGAAATGCAAAACAAGAAAGTAAAACAGAACTATTAGAGTATAACTTTGATAAAAGCGACTCTATGTCAATACCTGGTGATTGGAATTCTCAAAAAGAAAAGCTTTATTATTATGAAGGAACCGTATGGTTTAAAAAATCTTTTAATTACAATATTAAAAAAGAAGACAATAGAGTTTTCATTCATTTTGGAGCTTCTAACTATGAAACTGATGTATATTTTAATGGCAAAAAACTAGGAAAACATATTGGTGGCTTCACTCCTTTTAATTTTGAAATAACACATCTATTAAAAGAAAAAGATAATTTTATAGTTGTAAAAGTTGATAATAAACGTAAAAAAGAAAGTGTTCCTACTTTAAATACAGATTGGTGGAATTATGGTGGAATTACCCGAGATGTAAAATTAATTGAAACTGCATCGACCTTTGTTAGTGATTATTTTATTCAACTTGATAAAAACGATATCCATAAAATTAATGGGCAAATACAACTGAACGGAAATGACATTTCGTCTAAAGAAGTGCTTGTAAAAATTCCAGAATTAAAAATCAGTAAAACAATTAAGTCTGATAAAAATGGTGTTGTAAATTTTAAATTCTCATCAAAAAAAATAAAATATTGGTCAGATGAATCCCCGTATTTATATGAAGTTCTCGTAAGTACAAATGAAGACAAAATTAAAGATAAAATTGGCTTTAGAAGTATTAAAACAGCAGGAAGTTCAATCTTACTAAATGGCAAAAAAATATTCCTGAAAGGAATATCTATACACGAAGAAAGCCCAATTAGAGGAGGAAGAGGTTACTCTAAAGAAGATTCAAAAAAACTACTTAATTGGGCAAAAGAATTAGGTTGTAATTATGTTCGTTTAGCACATTACCCACACAATGAGCATATGGTAAGATTGGCAGATGAAATGGGTATTTTAGTTTGGGAAGAAAACCCTGTTTATTGGACCATTTCATGGAAAAATAAAACAACCTATAAAAATGCTAAAAATCAGTTAGCAGAAGTAATTAGTAGAGATAAAAATAGAGCTTCTGTTATTATTTGGTCTATGGCAAACGAAACACCAACAAGTGATGCTAGAAATATCTTTTTAACCAATTTAGCCAACTTTACTAAAAAACAAGATCCTACAAGATTAATTAGTGCTGCATTAGAACAAAGCGACTATAAAGACAGTAAAACTGTTAGAACAATTAATGATGATTTTGCAAATGTAGTAGATGTTCTAAGCTTTAATCAATATATAGGTTGGTATGATGGATTACCAAAAAAATCCGAGAAAATTACTTGGAAAATTGACCAAAACAAACCCGTCTTAATTTCCGAATTTGGAGCAGGTGCAAAAAAAGATTTTCATGCGGATAAAAACACGCGTTGGAGCGAAGAATTTCAAGAGGAAGTATATTTAAAAACGTTAAAAATGCTTAATAAAATAGAACAATTACAAGGTTTCTCTCCATGGATTTTAGTTGATTTTAAATCACCTAGAAGAGTATTACCAGAAATACAAGATGGTTATAACAGAAAAGGATTAATTTCTGAAAAAGGAGAAAAGAAAAAAGCTTTTTTTGTTTTACAAGAATTTTATAATTCTAAAAAATAAACATCTAAATGAACCTTTGGTTTGTCATTGCGAGTTTAAAAACAAATCTCTTTAATAAAAAGCTAATTGATTCGAAAACTCGCAATGAAATAGTAATACTTAAAAAAAAGCCTATTATTCCGCTAAAGCTTGCGCACAAATAAAACCACCTGTCCAAGCATTTTGGAAGTTGAAACCACCTGTAACAGCATCAATATTTAAAACTTCACCAACAAAGAATAGGTTTTCATGTTTTTTACTTTCAAAACGTTTAAAGTTAATTTCTTTTAAATCAACTCCACCGGCAGTAACAAATTCATCTTTAAAAGTAGTTCTTCCGTTTGCATTAAAAACGCCTTTTGTTAATTGATTTGCTAAATTATCTAATTGCATATTATTTAAATCTGCCCAATTCTGAGTTGCTTTTATACCTGCTGCAAGCACAAAACGTTCCCACAATCTTTTAGAAACCTCTGCAAATGGCGATTTTAAAATTGCTGTTTTTCTAGATTCCTTCTTTTTTAAATTTAATAAAACATTTAATACTTTATCTGTTGGTCTAGATAACCAATTTACGGTAACATTGTATTGGTAATTTTTATCTGCTAAAATTCTTGCGCCAAAGGCGGATAATTTTAAAACTGCGGGTCCACTCATACCCCAATGTGTTATTAACAAAGGCCCTGATGCTTCTAATTTTGTACCTACAATATTTACAGTTGCATTTGGCACCGAAGTTCCTAATAAATCAACTAGTCTTTTATCATTAATATTAAAAGTAAACAAAGACGGAACAGGCGCTACAACTGCATGTTCTAACGTTTCACACAATTCCCATACTTTTTTAGAACTTCCGGCAGCAATTACCACTTTATCAGCTTCAAAAACTTTTTCTTTGGTATTAATAACCCAAGTGTTTTCTTGTTTAAAAACTGAATTTACGCCACAGTTTGTAAACACTTTAATGCCTAGTTTATCAACAGCATTTTGAAAGCAATCTATAATTGCTTGACTTGTATTTGCTTCTGGAAAAACACGATTATCATCTTCAATTTTTAAAGGAACTCCTCTTTCTTCAAACCATTCAAAAGTATCTCCAGTCATAAATTGATGAAAAGGTCCTAGCAATTCTTTTTTTCCTCTTGGATAGAATTCAGTTAAATCTTTAGGTATAAAACATGCATGCGTAACATTACATCTTCCACCTCCAGAAATTTTCACTTTCTGCAAAACATCTTTTCCTTTTTCTAGAATAGTAATATCTAATTCAGGATTATTTTCTTTTGCGTTTATCGCTGTAAAATATCCTGCTGCTCCACCTCCAATAATTATTACTTTACTCATTTTTTTCGTTGTTGTCTGTTCTAGTAATTTTGATTTTTTCATCAAAATTGTATCGAAAACTTGTTGTTAAATCATCTCGATACAATTTCGTCTAAAAACGAAATCACTCGATGTGACATACTTTTATAAAACCTCTCGAGAACTGCGTTGGCTACTTTCAAACAAAAATATTTTTGCTTTCAGTAATGCTCGAGGATACATTTAAACTATTAATTATCAGATCGAGCGCAGACGAGACCTAATATATTTATTATAAAACCATCTGATTATAAGTCAGTATTGTTTCAAACCCTTTATTTTTAAAATAAACTGGTGTTTCAGAATTTCCTGTTACTAAAACAAAATCTCCACCCCAAGCTCCTAAACTTTTTATAGCTCCAAAATAATCTGGAAATAATTTTTCTTTAACAGGTTTCAGTTTGATAATTGAACTTATAATTTGTTCGTGCTCAATAATTAAACTTTCAAATTCTTTTAATGATTTTACTCTTAAAAATGCATCAGAAATTTCTGAAATCCTATTAATTTCTTTATCAAAATTGATGTTACTTTCTCTAAATTTCGCAATTCCCTCTTTAGAATCTTGCTTTTTATTTAAGTGTAAAAAAAACAAGTTTTCTTTAAAACTTGGATTGAATTCAACTTGCTCAACTTTAGGATTTTTATCTTTAATTTGATAAAAAACAGGAGTATTATTCTGTGCACAAGCAATATCATATCCACTTCCTTTAAAAGAATTCCACAATAATTTAAAAGCATCTACTTTTGCCCATGAAGCAACAGAATTTATTAAAGTTGATGAAGTCCCTAATCCCCAGTTTCTAGGAAAAGTTAGATTTGTTTTTACAACAAATCCATTTTCTGATGCTAAAAAATTTGGATTTAAACTTTTTGCTTCTTTTAAAATATCCAACAACGTTTCTGCAATTACTTCTCCATTCCCATCTTTTTCAGAATTAAAAGTACAAGTAACCAAACGTAACTTTTTTAAATCGAAAACTGCTTCAAACCAACATTCTCCAGTATGTGTAAAACTCCCCCAAATAATTTGCGCTTCTTTTATTTTTTCGATTACTAAATCTTGACCAAATTTAGTAGGTATTGCTAAAGATTTTGCGCCATCTAAAACAAGATATTCTCCTGTTAACAGTAATTTTCCGTTAGAGTAAAAATTCATTAAAGTAAATTGAATTGTTTAAAATGGTGTGTAAAATGTTTTACAT
>CAJQQH010000126.1 GCA_905480405.1 uncultured Polaribacter sp.
TTAGTAGTTAGTAGTTAGTAGTTAGTAGTTAGTAGTTAGTAGTTAGTAGTTAGTAGTTAGTAGTTAGTAGTTAGTAAAATTACAAAAAATTACACATAAAAAAACCCGTATTGAAAATTCAATACGGGTTTTATTTCTAAAAATAAGTTATTTCTAACCTACTTCTTCTTGAGTTCTTAAACGTTGAACGTAAGAAGCTTTAATTCTTTGAGCTCTATTAGCTACTGAAGGTTTAGTAAAGTTCTTTCTAGCACGTAAGTTTTTCATCGTTTTAGTACGATCGAATTTTCTTTTATAACGCTTTAAAGCTCTATCGATATTCTCTCCTTCTTTTACAGGTATAATTAACATAAGTTGGCACCTCCCTTCATAGTCTCTTGTATATTTTGAATAGTAATTAAACTATTGATTTATTTTTTGGACTGCAAATGTACTTACAAATTATGAATTGACAATTCTTAAAATTAATTTATTTTACAAATAACAAAAATTAGCTTTAATTAAAATTTTAAAAAAATATCTATAATTTTTCGAGCTTCACTGATGAAATCTTCATATTAATTCTGTTTTTTTCTATTTGAGAACTATTTACGATTATGTTGCTGGTTTATACTCTTTATTATCAATTACAATTTTTGCTATAATTTCTTTTAAAATTTCAGATGTTCCTCCACCAATAGGACCTAACCTACTATCTCTTAATAAACGAGCCATCGGATAATCTTCCATATAACCATACCCTCCTAACAATTGAAGAGCATCATAAATAACTTCATCAGCCATTTTTGTTGATAATAATTTAGACATACTTGCTTCCTTCACAACATATTGTCCATCATTTAACCGTTTTGTAATAGAGTAATTATACTCTCTACACATATCTACTCTACTTGCCATTTCAGCAATTTTGTGTCTTAACACTTGAAATTTGTCTAAAGATTTTCCGAATGCAATTCTTTCATGCATATAATTAATTGCATAATCTACTGCAAATTCTGCTCTTGCATGTGCATTAACTCCCATTACCAAACGCTCTAAGGCAAAGTGTTGCATTATATATGGAAATCCCTTACCTTCTTCTCCCATTAAATTTTCTAAAGGAATTTCTACATTATCAAAAGCTATTTCACCAGTATCTGAAGCACGCCAACCTAGTTTATCTAATTTAGTAGAAGAAATTCCTTTTGTATCTCTATCTACAATAAAAATACTAATTCCTTTATATTTATCTAAGGGATCTGTTTTTGCTGCAATTATTAAATAATCTGAATACACACCATTTGTAATAAATGTTTTCGACCCGTTTAATATATATTTATCCCCTTGCTTAATGGCAGTAGACCTCATTCCTGCAACATCACTACCTCCAAAAGGTTCAGTAATACACAAACAACCTATCATTTCACCTTCTACACTTGGCACTAAATACTTTTGCTTTGTAGCCTCGTTAGCCTCTTTGTTTAAGTGAGTCATTGCTAAATATTCGTGCGCCCACATTGCAGCTGCAAATCCACCTGAATTAATTTTTTGCAATTCTTCTAAAAAAATAACCGTATAGAAAAGATCTAAATCCAAACCACCATATTCTTCTGGAGTTGATAAACCGAAATACCCCATTTCTCCAAACTTCTTCCAAATAAAACGATCTATTGTTCCAGTTTTTTCCCATTTATCTATATGAGGAACAACTTCTTTCTGTAAAAAATCTTTAAAACTTGCACGAAAAGCTTCATGCTCTTCAGTAAAGTACATATTACTCATAAGCCAATAAATGTGTTTGTTATTTTATTATTTAGCTAACAAATATAATACTATTCTATTATATTTATCTAATGGAAAATTCTTGATTTTTTTTAACTCTGATATATCTTGAAGCTCTGCAACTTCATCCCTATAATTAAATATCTTAATACACAAATCATAATCGATATATGGGTTTTTTAACAATTCTTTAAAAGATACTGTATTTATATTTAATTTTTTAATTTCTGGTTTTTGAGTAATCTTAAATCGTGTAAAAACTCGATCTACTACTTCTTGTTCTAGACCCCAAACTTCAGCTAACTGGCTATTTAAAGAAAAACCTTGTAATTTATTTCTGTATTTTATAATTCTCTCAGAAAAAGCTATTCCAATTCCACTAATAACTCTAAAATCTTCTGCTGTCGCCTTATTTATATCAGAAGTTGATATAATTTTACTTACATATTTAGCTTTGCTCTTTTTCGTATTAAATTTTTTTTTATCCTTTTTTAATATCCAATCTGGAAATTTAAAATAAGGTGAAATCTCTGTTAACAAAGAGTCTGAAACTTTAGTTATTTGTTGAAATTCCTTCTTGGAATTTACAAATTTATTTAGTTTTCGATAATCTAGTAATCTATCTATTTCCTCTAAAGACAAACCTAATTGCTCACCTTTATAATCTGTAATATAATTAGGATTGAAAGGGTGAATTTTAGGATTTCTGTCTCTAATTTCTAACTTTTTTAAGCTATCTACTTGTTTTTGAAAAGCGAAGAGCTCTTTAGTACCTATATCTACAGCTTCAATAGAAGAAAAGAAATCAACATAAATGAATCCTTGTAATATTAGTATTAAAAGTACCAAAAGAAAAACCCCATTTCTTTGGCTTTTGTTATACCAGAAATGGGGTTTAAATATTTTCATAAAAAAATTTTATGCTTTACTTTCTTTCATTGCATTCCTAAACTTAACTAATTCTTCTTTAACTTTTGGAGCAAGAATAATTAAACCAATCATATTTGGAACCATCATTGCAAAAACCATAGCATCAGAGAAACCAATTACAGAACCCAAACTAGCTGCTGCACCAATTACTACAAACACACAAAAGATTACTTTATAAGTATATTCCATTTTTTTAGATCTACCGAATAAATAAACCCAACCTTGAAAACCATAATAAGACCAAGAAATCATTGAGCTAAATGCAAATAAAACTACAGCTACCGTTAACACATATGGGAACCAAGAAATTGCAGATTCAAAAGCCCCTGAAGTAAGTAAAATTGCTTGTGCATCATTTAATGATGCATTTTCAGCAGCAACATTACCAGTAATAATCAATACTAAAGCCGTCATTGTACAAACTACAACTGTATCTATAAAAGGTTCTAATAAAGCAACCATACCTTCACTTGCTGCATACTTAGTTTTTACAGCAGAATGCGCTATCGACGCAGAACCAATACCTGCTTCATTAGAAAAAGCAGCTCTTCTAAAACCTTGCACTAAAACTCCAACTGCACCACCAGCAATTCCTTCTGGGCTAAATGCTCCGTTAAAAATTTGAGAAAAAGCATCACCAATCATATCGTAATTTGCAAAAATTACAAATAAAGAAGCTGCAACATAAATAGCTACCATAAAAGGAACAATTTTATCTGTTACTTTTGCTATTTTTTTAATTCCTCCAATAATAACGATTCCTACAAGGATTGCCATTACTAAACCAAATAACCATCCTTTGCCATGTAAAACAGAAACTCCACCTACTGGTGTTGTTATATTTTCTACTAATTGAAATGCTTGATTTACTTGAAACATGTTTCCACCACCAAACGAACCTCCGATAACAAAAACAGCAAACAAACCAGCTAATATTTTTCCTAATGTTTTATTTTTTAATCCTTTTGTTAAATAATACATTGGACCACCGTATACAGTACCATCCTCTTCAATATCTCTATATTTTACACCTAGTGTACATTCTACAAATTTAGATGCCATACCTAAAAAACCAGCAACAATCATCCAAAAAGTAGCACCTGCACCACCAATAGAAACAGCAATTGCAACTCCTGCAATGTTACCTAAACCTACAGTTGCAGACAATGCTGCAGTTAATGCTTGAAAATGAGAAACCTCTCCATCATGTCCTTCTACTCTAATAGTATCAGGATTATCTCCTTCATCTGTAGTAGATACATCACCATCAACTTCTATAGCTTTATTATCTCCATGGCCTTCTAAACTATCATATTTACCTCTAACTATATTTATAGATGTAATAAAACCTCTAAAGTTTATAAAATTGAAGTAAAACGTAAAATAAGTTGCTCCTAAAATTAACGGAAATAGCACCCAATAAATACTAATAGTATCAGTAAAAGGTATTTGGTAAAAAATAAGGTTTACAAACCAGCCTGTAAGATTCCCAAATACTTCATCAATTTGTTGGTCTAATCCTTTTTCTTGTGCAAATGATAGCATTGGAATTGCTAATAAAAGCAACGAAAGAAGTTTTTTCTTCATAATATCTTATTGTTATTTTTTCAATTAGTAAAGCGCAATATCATAAAAAAATGAAGTTTTGACAACTTTTGAGCGTTAAAAGTGATTTTTAGATTAATGTTTCTTTAAATTTCTGTAAATCTTCTTTAAAAGATTTTGGATAAAAATTAAGTTCTTTATTTGTTTTAGATAAATCGAAACCTGTTTTAACAGGTCTTGGTGCAGTTTGATTTAATGTAGCAGTGGAAATTGGTTTAATTAAACTTTTATCTAAATTAAAGGCTTCGGCAATTTGTTGAGAAATTTCAAAAACACTTAGTAATGTATTTGATGCTATATGATAAATCCCTTTTGCTTTTTTATCCATAGAGATTTTACAAGCAAGCGCTAAATCTTCTACATATGTTGGTGTTCTGTATTGATCATCGACAATTGTAATTTCTTTTTTATCTTCTAACATTTGCTTTACCCAAAGAACAATATTACTTCTACTCATATCGAAAACTTTACCATAAACTAAAATAGTTCTTAAAATTGTAAAGTCATTTTTTGACTTAATTAAAAGTTCTTCCGATTTCAACTTAGACAAACCGTAATAACTTAATGGATTGGCAACATCCGTTTCTTTATAATTTCCTTTTACTCCATCAAAAATAAAATCTGTTGAAAGATGAATTAAATGAGCATTTATTTCTTTAGAAACTTCAGCTAACCATTTTACAACAGTAACATTTAATAAATCGCAATTTTCTTTATTATTTTCACAATCATCAACCTGAGTCATTGCTGCTGTATTAATAATAAAGTTTGCTTTAATTTCTTGAAGTTTACTTTTAAGTTTTTTTTCTTCTGTAATATCAATTTTTACATATGTAAAATCTTCTCTTCCACTTCTATTCTCCCCTCTAGAAAAACCAAAAACCTTATATTTCTCTTTTTCTTGAAGCAATAAATTTAATAAAGATTGCCCTAACAACCCATTACTTCCTGTAATAACTACTTTTATCATTTTAAAATAATTGCCTAAGTTTTGTAATTTGTTCTGGCCTACCGAGTACAATTAAATGAGAATCCTTAATAAGAATTGAATCTGCCTCTGGATTTATAATATATTCTTTATCAGGATTTTTAAAGCCGATTACTGTACAACCTGTTTGCTTCCTTAAATCTAAATCTAAAATAGTTTTATTTAAATATTTTTTTGGTAACTCATTTACGTCTATCTCTTCTAGATTTGCAGTTGTTTCACCCTCTATAGTAAGTCTATCTACAAACTCTATAACATCTGGTGTTGTAACTAAGGACGCCATATGATTACCACCTAATTTATCTGGCATAATTACATTATCTGCACCAGCAATTTTTAACTTACTATAAGAACTCTCTTTAGACGCTCTACTAATAATAGTACAATCTTCATTTAGTTGTCTAGCACTTAATACAACAAATAAGTTGTCTGCATCAGAAGGTAATGCAGTAATAAGGTTAGATGCTTTTTTTATACCGGCACTTATTAATACCTCATCTGTAGTACCGTCTCCTTGCACATTTAAAATATCATCTGCATCCAAAAAATTAATTACTTCTTTATCATTTTCAATTACAACAAAATTCTTATTATAATTTCTAAGCTTTAAAATTGCCTGCTTCCCATTTCTACCATATCCACAAACAATAGTATGCCCTTCTAATTTACCTATTTGTTTCTCCACTTTTTTATGTTTAAAATGATCAAATAATTTTCCACTAACTAAATATTCTGAAAACGCAGAAACTGCATAACCAAAAACTGTAATACTTGTTAAAATTAAAAAAATTGTAAATACTTTTTCTTCTGGAGAAAAAGGTCTAATTTCTCCAAAACCAACAGTAGTTACCGTAATAACGGTCATATACAAAGCATCTACAAAAGAATAATGAGATAAACCCATATACCCAATTGTTCCAATTGACATTATAGATGCAACTAAAACTAAAATTTTATTTATTTTAGAGTCTAAAATCTTCATAAATTACAAATCAAAAACAGAACTTCTTTTTGTGTAAATCATATCTTTTAAACGTAGTAAAAAAGCTAACGTTAAATACAATGCAAAAGATAACCCAACTGTTACAAAAGAGATATAAATAAAGAAAATACGTACATTTTTTGCACGCATACCAAGTTTATCTGCAAACCTAGAAAAAACACCAAAACCATGCCTTTCAAAAAAATGACGGGAAGAATGCATAAAACTCATTTATAAAATCTTTTAAATGCAAGATAGTATAATCTATGTATTTGTTAAATACTTTTCAATCAAATTTGATTTAATATTGATTAACTTTGCTTTTTTGCAAAAATCACCTTTATTTGAAAGACCAAGAATACATAGAAGTTTACGGAGCAAGAGTTCATAATTTAAAGAATATTGATGTAAAAATTCCTCGCGAAAAACTAGTCGTTATTACTGGTTTAAGTGGTAGCGGAAAATCTTCTTTAGCTTTTGACACTATTTACGCCGAAGGACAAAGACGTTATATAGAAACATTTTCTGCCTATGCTCGTCAGTTTTTAGGAGGTTTAGAAAGACCAGATGTTGATAAAATTGATGGCCTTTCGCCAGTAATCTCCATAGAACAAAAGACCACGAATAAAAGTCCGCGTTCTACTGTTGGAACTATTACAGAAATTTATGATTTTCTACGTCTTTTGTTTGCGAGAGCAGCAGACGCATATTCTTACAATACAGGAGAAAAAATGGTAAGTTATTCTGATGAACAAATTAGACAGCTTATTTTAAAAGACTTCGAAAACAAAAAAATAGCAGTTCTAGCTCCCTTAATTAAATCTAGAAAAGGACATTATCGCGAACTTTTTGAACAAATATCTAAGCAAGGTTTTGTAAAAGTACGTGTTGATGGAGAAATTAGAGAAATAGAAAAAGGAATGCGTTTAGACAGATATAAAACGCATGATATTGAGGTTGTAATTGATAGATTAATTGTTAATAAATCTATAGAAAAACGGCTTGAAGAAACGATTAAAACGGCATTATATTCTGGTAATAACATTATGATGGTTATTGATTTAGAAGACAATAACGCTAGATACTTTAGTAGAGAGTTAATGTGCCCTACAAGTGGTATTGCTTATCCAAACCCAGAACCAAATAATTTCTCTTTTAACTCACCAAAAGGAGCTTGTAATAAATGTAATGGTTTAGGTATTACAAATGAAATCAACTTAAAAAAAGTAATACCAGACAATTCTATTTCTATAAAAAACGGCGGAATTGCTCCACTAGGAGAAGAAAAAAATAGTTGGATTTTTAAGCAACTTCAAAATATAGCAGAACGTTATAAATTTAAATTAACAGATGCTATTAAAGACATTCCAAAAGAAGCTTTAGATATTATTTTAAATGGCGGAAATGAATCTTTTGAAATAGAATCTAAAACTGTTGGAGTTACAAGAAATTATAAAATTGATTTTGAAGGTATTATTTCGTTTATAGAAAATCAATATAAAAATGCAGAAAGTACAACTATAAAAAGATGGGCAAAAGGTTTTATGGATGAAGTTTCTTGCTCTACTTGCGATGGAAAAAGATTAAAAAAAGAAGCTCTTCATTTTAAAATTATCGATAAAAACATTAGTGATTTAGCACAGATGGATGTTACCGAACTTGCTAAATGGTTTAAAAATATTGAGAGAGAATTATCAGAAAAACAACTTACAATTGCTTCTGAGATATTAAAAGAAATTAGAACAAGAATTCAGTTTTTATTAGATGTTGGTTTAGATTATTTGACATTAGACAGAACCTCTAAATCACTTTCTGGTGGAGAAGCACAAAGAATTCGTTTGGCAACTCAAATAGGTTCTCAATTAGTAGGTGTTTTATATATTTTAGACGAACCTAGCATTGGTTTACATCAAAGAGACAATCAAAAATTAATAGATTCCTTAGTAAAACTACGAGATTTAGGAAACTCTGTTTTAGTAGTTGAACATGACAAGGACATGATGGAACATGCAGATTTTGTTTTTGACATTGGACCTGGAGCTGGAAGACATGGAGGAGAAATTGTTTCATCCGGAACATTTAAAGAACTAAAAAAACAAAAAACCTTAACTTCTGATTATTTAACCGGAAGAAAAGAAATAGCAGTTCCTAAAAATCGACGAGAAGGAAACGGCAAAACCATTAAATTAAAAGGAGCAACAGGTAATAATTTAAAAAATGTTTCAGTTGAATTTCCTTTAGGTAAAATGATATGTGTAACAGGTGTTTCTGGAAGCGGAAAATCAACCTTAATAAACGAAACATTATACCCTATTTTAAATGCTCATATATATAGAGGTGTAAAAAAACCAATGCCCTATAAAAAAATTGAAGGTTTAGAACATGTAGATAAAGTTATAGATATAGATCAATCTCCAATTGGTAGAACACCACGTTCTAATCCTGCAACTTATACAGGTACTTTTTCTGAAATTAGAAGTTTATTTGCAAAAACACCAGAAGCTGCTATTCGTGGCTATAAACCAGGTCGTTTTTCTTTTAACGTAAAAGGCGGAAGATGCGAAACTTGCCAAGGTGGCGGTGTTAGAGTTATTGAAATGAACTTCTTACCTGATGTTCATGTAGAATGTGAAACTTGCCAAGGAAAACGTTTTAATAGAGAAACTCTAGAGATTCGCTATAAAGGGAAATCTATTTCAGATGTTTTGAATATGACTATTGAAGACGCTACTGATTTCTTCGAATTGATTCCTAAAATTCACAGAAAACTAAAAACAATTAAAGATGTTGGTTTAGGCTACATAACTCTTGGACAAAGATCTACAACACTTTCTGGTGGTGAAGCACAAAGAATAAAATTAGCTTCTGAACTATCTAAAAGAGACACTGGAAATACATTTTACATACTTGATGAACCAACAACGGGTCTACATTTCGAAGACATAAGAGTTTTAATGGATGTCTTAAATAAATTAGCAGACAAAGGAAACACAGTCTTAATTATTGAACACAACTTAGATGTTGTAAAATTAGCAGATTACATTATAGATGTAGGTATGGAAGGTGGTAAAAAAGGTGGTACAATTTTATGTAAAGGAACTCCAGAGCAAGTTGTTAAACATAAAAAAAGTTATACTGCCCAATTTCTTAAAAAAGAACTATTTTAGCAAGCTGCTTAATAAAAAAAAGTAGTTTAATTCAAAAAAAACGTACTGATTATGACAAATGACGACAGGAAAATAAAAGAAAAATTACAACCAAAGACTTGGAACGAAACTAAGACAAACGATTCTTGGGCTATTTTTAAAATAATGGCAGAGTTTGTAGAAGGATATGAAAAATTAAGTAAAATTGGGCCTTGTGTTTCTATTTTTGGTTCTGCACGCACAAAACCTGACCACCCATATTATCAATTAGCAGAAGAAGTTGCATTCAAATTAACTCAAAATGGATTTGGTGTAATTACTGGTGGTGGACCAGGAATTATGGAAGCTGGTAACAAAGGTGCCAACAGAGGAAAAGGACTTTCTGTTGGATTAAATATTGAGTTACCTTTTGAGCAACACGATAATCCTTGGATAGACCCAGGAAAAAGTTTAGATTTCGATTACTTTTTTGTGCGTAAAGTTATGTTTGTAAAATACTCTCAAGGTTTTGTTGTTATGCCTGGTGGTTTTGGAACTTTAGATGAATTATTTGAAGCAATTACTTTAATACAAACTAACAAAATTGGCCGTTTCCCTATTATTTTAGTCGGTACAAAATTTTGGAGTGGTTTATTAGAGTGGATTAAAAGCACATTGCTAGAAGAAGGTAATATTAGCGAAAAGGATTTAAATTTATTTAGAGTTGTAGACACAGCAGATGAAGCGATAGACCATTTAAATAAATTTTACTCTAAGTATAAATTAAAGCAAAACTTTTAATATATCTATTTCTTGCATACTTTTAATATACATAAAATATAGAGATGAAGAATTCAATAAACTTATTTGTTCTTTGTTTTTTTATCTCTGTATTTTCATTTGCTCAACAGAATACAATTTCAATAAAATCTGTATTTCACCCAGAAACAGATGAACTGTTAATACAACAAGAAATTGTTTATCATAATACTTCTGACTCTACATTAACTAATATATATATTCATAACTGGCCAAATAGTTTTAAAGACAGAAAAACACCATTATCTAAGAGATTCATAAAAAACTTTAATAAAACCCTATATTTTTCAAAAGAAGAAGATAGAGGTAAAACTACAATAAAAAATCTTACTATTAATTTTGAAAGCGTAGATTTTATTGAATTAGAAAATCAAGAGGATATTTTAAAAATTCCTCTTACTAAATCACTAAAAAAAAATGATAGCGCTAAAATTGATATCACTTATGTTGTAAAAATACCAAATGCTAAATTTACAAATTACGGAAAAAACAAAAAAGGATATCATTTACGCTTTTGGTACTTAACTCCTGCTGTTTATAACAAGGGTTGGCAATTAATGAGCAACCTAAATATTGATGATTTATACGAGAATTCAACAGATTTTACGATCGAAATTGATATACCCAAAACATATACTTTAGAAAGTAATTTATATCAATACGAAACAAAAAAAGATAGTATTAACAATCATTACTTAATAGGAAAAAACAAAACAGATATTATTCTAAGTATCAACAAAAAGAAACAGTTAAAAACCTTCAAAACAAAAAACACAAACATATATACTGATGTTTTTGATGAAGACATAGATTACAAGACAGCTACAAACATGTTGAGTAGAGAATTACTTTTTATTGAAAAGTATTTAGGAAAATATCCCCATAAAGAAATTTATATAGACAAAACCACACAACGTAAAGACCCAATTTATGGGTTAAGCCAATTGCCAAATTTTTTACGTCCATTCTCTGATTCTTTTAAATGGGACATTACCTTATTTAAAGCATTGTCTAAAAAATATATAGAAAACACACTTCTTTTAAATAAAAGAACTGATTATTGGTTTTTAGATGGTTTACAAAACTATCTATTGTTAGAGTATATAGATAAATATTACCCAAATGCAAAGTTATTAGGTAACTTATCTAATAGGTGGTTTATAAAGAAATACAATATATCAAAACAAAATTTTAATGACAAATACCCATTAGTTTATCAATTTGTATCTAGAAGATTTTTAGATCAAGCGCTTGCAACTTCTGCAGATTCACTTTCTAACTTTAATAGAAAAATAGCGAACAAATATAAAGCAGGATTAGGTTTTAGGTATTTAAAAGGATTTTTAGGCGATAGTGTATTAAACAGTGCTTTAAAAGAGTTTTATCAGAAACACCAAACTAAAACAATTTCTAGTTTCGAATTTCAAAAAACATTAGAATCTAAAACATTAAAAAAAGTAGATTGGTTTTTTAATGATTATATAAAAACAAATAAAAAAATCGATTATACTATAGATAATGTAATCGAAAAAGAAGATAGTTTAGAGGTAACTATTAAAAATAAGAGAAACATTACAACACCGGTACTACTCTACGGTTTAAAAGATAAAGAAGTTAAATTTAAAAAATGGTATACAGATATAGACAACTCAAAAACCATTACTATACCAAAACAAGATTTTAATAAAGTAGCCTTAAATTACGAGAACTATTATCCAGAATTAAATACACTTGACAATTGGGAGAGTTTAGAAAACAAAATTTTTAATAAACCATTAAAACTTTCGCTTTTAAAAGATGTGCAAGATCCATATTATACTCAATTATTTTACCAACCAAACATTAGCTACAATTTCTATAATGGTCTTATTTTAGGTGCCAAATTACATAACAAACCATTAATTAAAAGAAATCTAGAGTTTAGCATAGCTCCATCATACGCTACAAAAAGCAATTCTGTAATTGGCTCTTACTCCTTCTTATATAATCAATATTTAGAAAAAACTAAAATCTATAAAATTGCATATGGAATTGCAGGCCAAACATTAGATTACGCACCCAACCTATCTTACACTTCAGTTGTTCCATTTACAAATATTATTTTTAAAAGAAAATCTTTAAGAGATGCAACTACAGAATCTATAAGAGCTAAACTAGTTCATATTGATAAGGAAGTCGCATTAAATACAATAAAAACAGAACAAGATAACTATAGCGTACTTAGTTTAAGTTATAATTATGTAAACCCAGACATTATAAAAGAATTTAGATATAAATTTAGCTTAGAAGTTGCAGAAAAATTTTCTAAAGCAGCGGTAGACTTAAGGTTTAGATCATTATCTACAACAGACACACAGTTAGATTTTAGGTTTTTTGCAGGTGCATTTTTAAAGAACAGAACAAACGGAAATTATTTTAGTTTTGGCCTAGATAGAGCAAACGACTATTTATTTCAACTTAATTATTTTGGAAGATCTGAAGACTCCGGTTTTTTTAGTCAACAATACATCATTGCAGAAGGAGGTTTTAAATCTGTTTTACCAACAAGGTTTGCAAACCAATACATGATGGCTTTTAATTCTAGTTTTGGTTTATGGAAATGGGTAGAACTCTACAATGATGTAGCATTTCTTAAAAATAAAAACGAGTCTATTTATTTTGGATACAATAATGGTATTCGTTTTAACTTTATTCATAACATTTTAGAAGTATATTTCCCTTTATACTCTAACAATGGATGGGAGGTTACACAGAAAGCATATCCTCAAAGAATTCGTTTTACATTAACTGCAGATGTAAATTCTATTTATAATTTCTTCAGAAGAGGTTTCTTGTAAATTCAAACAAAATCACTTTTCTTGTATAATTCTTAACAAAATCGTTTTTTTACCACAATGTATTATCATATTCTCAAACAAATAAGATATTTTTAAATATCAATTAAAAAAACTATCTTTGCAAAAGTTAAAACCCACAAAACTATGTTGCAAAAAACAGCTACTTCTAGCGCTAAAGAAATTACATTTAATGATTTTAAGAAGGAAGTGCTTAACGATTACAAAATTGCAAAAATTAGTAGAGAATGTAGCCTTTTAGGTAGACGTGAAGTTTTAACCGGAAAAGCAAAGTTTGGGATTTTTGGCGATGGTAAGGAAGTACCTCAATTAGCAATGGCCAAAGCCTTTAAAAAAGGTGACTTTAGATCTGGTTATTACAGAGATCAAACTTTTATGATGGCTATTGGAGAATTAACTGCTCAACAATTTTTTGCGGGCCTATATGCACACACAGACATAAAAGCAGATCCTATGTCTGCTGGTAGGCAAATGGGAGGTCATTTTGCTACACATAGTTTAAATGACGATGGTAGCTGGAAAGATTTAACTAAACAATACAATTCTAGTTCAGATATTTCTCCAACCGCAGGTCAAATGCCACGTTTGTTAGGTTTAGCACAAGCTTCTAAAATATATAGAAATGAACAAAGTGTAAAACATAAGACCAATTTTTCTAACAAAGGAAACGAAGTTGCTTGGGGCACAATTGGTAATGCAAGTACAAGTGAAGGTTTATTTTTTGAAACCATAAATGCTGCAGGTGTATTACAAGTACCAATGGTAATGAGTGTTTGGGATGATGAATACGGAATTTCCGTACATGCAAAACACCAAACAACTAAAGAAAGTATTTCTGAAATTTTAAAAGGATTTCAAAGAGATAATAAAAATAAAGGTTATGAAATTTTTGTTATCAATGGATGGGATTACGTACAATTAACAGATGTTTATAACAAAGCTGCAAAAATTGCTAGAGAAGAGCATGTACCTGTTTTAATTCATGTTAAAGAACTTACACAACCTCAAGGACATTCTACTTCTGGTTCTCACGAAAGATATAAAGGTAAAGAAAGATTACAATGGGAAAAAGAGCATGATTGTATTACTAAAATGCGAAAATGGATCTTAGACTTTGAACTAGAAACAGAAACAGGAGAAGTTTTACGTTTTATAGATTCTGAAGAAGAACTTATCATATTAGAAAAAGAAGCAAAAAGAGAAGTTACAAGCGCCAAAAGAAATGCTTGGAACTCTTACTTAAACGAAATAAAAGAAGAACTTCTTAAAGCTTCTAAAATATTAGAAAGTGTTGCTGATAAAAGTGAAAACGGTGCATTTATTAATAAATACAGAAACGATTTATTGGCTATTGTAGAACCTACAAGAAAAGATGTATTGTCTGCTTCTAGAATATGTTTACGCTATTTAAAAGACGAGCAGTTTCCTGAAAAAACAGATTTGCAAAATTTTATAAAAGCTGCAACAGAAAGTGCACATGACAAATACTCATCTCACCTTGTTAGTGAAACAGAATTAAGTCCGTCTAATATTATCGAAAAAAAACCAATTTATTCTCAACAAAAAAATTTAGTAGATGCTAGAATTATCATGAGAGATAATTTTGATGCAATTCTAAAAAAACATTCTGATGTTGTTATTTTTGGTGAAGACGCAGGTTTTATTGGTGATGTAAATCAAGGGTTAGAAGGTCTTCAAGAAAAATATGGAAATATTAGAATTTCCGATACCGGAATTAGAGAAGCTACTATTTTAGGTCAAGGAATTGGTTTAGCAATGAGAGGCTTAAGACCTATTGCAGAAATACAGTACTTAGATTACTTATTATATGCTTTGCAAATAATGAGTGATGATTTAGCTACTTTACGTTACAGAACTTTTGGTAAGCAAAAAGCACCATTAATTATTAGAACAAGAGGCCACAGATTAGAAGGTATTTGGCATGCAGGTTCACCTATGGGCGGAATTATAAACAACCTAAGAGGAATTCATGTTTTAGTTCCTAGAAACATGACAGTTGCTGCTGGTTTCTATAATACCTTATTAGAAGGTGATGATCCTGCTTTAGTTATAGAATGCCTAAATGGTTACCGATTAAAAGAAGAATTACCAACAAATTTGGGCGATTTTAAAACACCAATCGGAGTTGTAGAAACGATAAAAACTGGTACAGATATTACTGTTGTTTCTTACGGATCTACATTAAGAATTGTTGAAGAAGTTGCAAAAGATTTAGCACAAATTGATATTCATATAGAACTAATAGACATACAAAGTTTACTACCTTTTGATGTAAACCAGGACTGTGTTAAAAGTTTAAAAAAGACCAATAAATTAATAGTTATTGATGAAGATTTACCTGGTGGAGCTTCAGCTTATATTTTACAAGAAATTATAGAAAACCAAAACGGATATCAATATTTAGATAGTAAACCTACTACATTAACCGCTAAAGAACATAGAACTGCTTACGGTACAGATGGAGATTACTTTTCTAAACCTTCTGCAGAAGATATTTTTGAAAAAATATATGAGATTATGCATGAAGGAAATCCTAATAAATTTAAGAGTTTGTATTAATTTACAATCTAGAAGTTAAATATAAAAGCTCAAACAAATTTGTTTGAGCTTTTATATTTTAACACAATCTGTAAAGCTATTAAAACTTGTTTTCTTATTTTTAGAAGTTCAAACAAAAAAAAAGCTCATGAAAAAACTACTACTCTTTTCATTCATTTTAGCATTTATAATTCCTTCAAAAATAAATGCTCAAAGAAAAAAATCAAAAGACAAAGAAACAGCACAATCTTTAACAAAAACAAAAAACAGTAAAAAGCCAAAATACTCTGATTTTGTAAAAAAAGACACAAAAACAGACGATGGTGTATTTAAGGTTCATGAAAGTAATGATAAATATATGTATGAAATTCCTAAAACATTTTTAGGTAAAGAAATGCTATTAGTTACTAGAATTAAAGAACTACCTGGTGGTTTAGGTGGTGGTTATGTTAACGCTGGCTCTAAAATAAATACACAAGTAATTGTTTGGGAAGAATTTAAAAATAAAATCTTACTAAAAGTAAAATCATATAACGCAATTGCAAACGACTCCTTACCTATTTACAAATCGGTAAAAGCAAATAACTTAGAGCCTGTAATTTATGCTTTTGATATTAAAGCTCAAAGCAAAGATTCTACAGCTATTTTAGTTGATGTTACAAAATTCTTTTCTACAGATGTTAAAGCAATTACAGGTTTACCTTCCTACTTTAGAAAAAGGTATAAAGTTAGAAGATTAGATGCATCAAGAAGTTTTATCAATAGTATAAAAAGTTATCCAAAAAATATAGAAGTTGTACAAGACTTTACATTTGATGCAGATGCCCCTCCAAGTAATTCAAGATCAAATACGATTACAATTCGAATTAATCAATCTATGATTCTATTACCAGAAGATAAAATGATGTCTAGAATTTATGATAAAAGAGTTGGTTATTTTTCTATTGGCAATGTAGATTACAGTTCAGAAGCTTTAAAAGCAGATAGCAAAAGATATATTAGACGCTGGCGACTAGAACCTAAAGACATTAACGCTTATAATAGAGGCGAATTAGTTGAGCCTATAAAACCAATTGTATATTATTTAGATCCTGCAACACCAAATAAACTAAAAAAATATATTAAACAAGGTGTAGATGATTGGCAAAAAGTATTTGAAACTGCTGGTTTTAAAAATGCAATTATGGCTAAATATGCACCAACTAAAGAAGAAGATCCAGAATTTAGTATGGAAGACATTCGTTATTCATCTATAAGATACGTAGCAAGTACCACAAGAAATGCAACAGGACCAAGTGTATCTGACCCAAGAACAGGAGAAATAATTGAAAGCGATATTATTTGGTATCACAACCATTTACGTTCTTATAGAAATAGATATTTATTAGAAACAGGTGCTGCAAATCCGTCTGCTAGAACACTAGACACTCCTGCAGAAGATATTGGAGAAATGATGCGAATGGTAATTTCTCATGAAGTAGGACACGCATTAGGTTTACCACACAATATGGCTGCTAGTTATGCATACCCTGTAGACTCTTTGCGTTCTGGAAAGTTTACTCAAAAAATGGGAATTGCAGCAACTATTATGGACTATGCTCGTTACAATTACATTGCACAACCTGGTGACAAAAACATCCGTTTTATTCGTCAACTAGGACCTTATGATCATTATTCAATAAATTGGGGATATCGTAAAATTCCTTTAGCGAAAACACCAGAACAAGAAATAACAACACTAGACAAATGGATTAATGATAAAGCAGACAATCCTATTTATAGATTTGGTGACCAGAGGTTTGATCCTTCTTCACAAACAGAAGGTATTGGAAACGATCAAATAAAAGCGTCTACTTACGGAATTAAAAACTTAAAAATTGTTGCAAAAAACTTACCCGATTGGACTTCTAATCAAACTAATAATTATGATGATTTATCAGAATTATATAGTGAGCTACTAAGTGTCTGGAGCAGATACATTGGTCATGTTACCGGTAATATTGGTGGCGTTTATGAGTTTAATAAAAACCCTAATCAACCTGGAAACATTTATACTCCTGTAACAAAAGCTAAACAAAAAGAATCATTACAATGGTTGCAAAAAAATGCTTTTGAGACTCAAAATTGGTTACTAAATAAGAACATTTTATCTAACATAAACGAAAGCGGTTACACAGATAGAATCTTAAATTTACAAAACAGACAACTTTACACTTTATTAAATACAAATAGATTAAAAAGAATGATTGATAACGAAGTTGTACAAGATGATTTTTATGCAGTTTCAGACATGATTAGAGATTTAAGAACAGGTGTTTTTTCTGAAGCCAACTACATTAAAAATGTAGATGTTTTTAGACGTAATTTACAAAAATCATTTATTGATAGATTAGCAACTCTTTTTAATAGTAAAGAATTAAAAAACACAGATATTAATGCCATAATTAGAGGTGAACTTGCCATGATGGATTTTCAACTTACACTTGCTAAAACAAAAAGAGTAAACAGAATTACTAAATATCATTATAGAGATTGTTTAGCCAAAGTAAAAAAAATATTAAACCCTAAATAATCTATTTAACTTCTTAATAAATTATTACCTATTGCACAATGTAAACAACGTTTCTTTGTGCAATAGTTGTTTTTAAGCTCTAATAAAGCTTGACTTTCTAAAGCGTTTTTAGACTTTATTTTTACCTCTAAAAATTTTGAAATAACACTATTTTTTTCTGATGAAACTTGCCTAATTAACTGTAAAATATCCTCTTCATTTACTTCTCCTCTATTTTGTAAATACACAAATTTTAAAGGGATAATTGTATTTATCAAGAGCAACTCTATAAATGATTTTGTTAACTTTTTGGGAGATTCTTTTGAAGTAGTTTCAAATGTATAATGAGATTTCCAAAACTCTTGAACTTCAAAATTAAACAATTTATAAAACTCATTCTTACTTTTAATACTCATCAATTTTGAGAATAAATTTTGACGAGCAAAGAAAAGCGAAGCTAATTGAGCTATTCTAATTGTAGGAAAATTTTGAGGTCGCATTCTAAAAAACTGAAAATTATTTTTAGAAATAGAAACTAATTTATATTTGTGTTTCAAATACTTATATTCTTCTTTTAATTGTTGATAATAATGTTCTTCTATTTCATCCTCTAAAAAACCTGCTTGCCCAAAAAACAAAGCCGTTAAGGTATTTACATTATAAACTTCCTTTCTAACAATAGAAAAATCTATTGATTTTGCTAGTTGCAAAAATGAATCTCCATTTACTTTCAGTCCAAAATTCTTAGCTAATAACAGAAATAAAACAGCCTCAAAATCAAAATTAGTTTGTAATAAAAGCTCTTTAATAAAAATAGATTTATGTTCTAATCTTTCGAAATATAAACGTTCTAACCAATTATCAATTAAAAACTCATCAACAATACCAATCTGATTTTCACACAATATAAAACGTTGTTGATTATATATTAAACTACTATAATTAAACACCAATTCTTTAGAAACAAAGTTTGAGATTTCGAAAGTTGGCAAAGGCTTGTTATTTTTCATATAAACAACCGCATCATGCTCCCAAACAACATGTAAAATTACAGCATCATAATTAACATCTTCTTCATGCTTATGCACATACCAATCTGAAGATTTTAAATGCATTTCTACATTACCTACCCAAAGTTGTTGATTTAATTTTAGTTGAGAATTTAAGAAATCTGGCCCTGAGTTTTTATTTTGATTCCCAGATTTTATAATCGTTATTAACTGATTACCAACAGTAAACAAATCTGTTTTTGTAAATAATTTGTATTGCCAAATATAGTACAGAAAATCTTCTGACATAGTTTTTTATTTCAAGGTACAAAATTTTTATTTCCTTATCAATTTTACCAATGGAAAGAAATAATCTAATTCTATTTATTAAGTTATTTTTGCAGTCTAATATTTAAGTATATGAATACTATAGAAAGTTTGCAATGGCGTTATGCTGTTAAAAAATTCGACACTAATAAAACGCTTACTAAAGAGCAAATAAACACTTTAAAAAATGCTTTTAATTTAACAGCAACTTCCTATGGTTTACAACCAATAAAATTGGTAGTAGTTAAAAACAAAAGCATTAGAGAAAAACTTGTTCCACATTCTTGGAATCAACCTCAAGTAATAGATGCATCTCACCTTTTAATTATTTGTATTCAAAAAGAATATACATCAGAAGAAGTAACAAAATATTTTAATTTGGTAAAACAAGTAAGAAACACTCCTGATGAGATTACAAATCCTTTTAAAGAATTTTTAACTGCAGAAATTGATAAAAAAACACCCGAAGAGTTAGTAATTTGGAATAAAAATCAAGCTTATTTAGCATTAGGTAATTTATTAACAGTTTGTGCCGTAGAACAAATAGACTCTTGTCCGATGGAAGGTTTTATACCAGAAAAATATGATGAGATATTAGGCTTAGGCAAACACAACTTAACATCGACCTTAGTATTACCTGTAGGTTTTAGAGCAGATGATTGCTATATGAAAGACTTAAAAAAAGTACGAAAAAAATTAGAAGATTCAATTTTAGAAATCAACTAATTTATAATTAGAAATTATAAGCCTTCTTTTAAAAGAAGGCTTTTTTTTGGCCTTTAAAAACTGTACTTTTGGAACACTAATTTTAAAGAAACTTTACAATGAGTCAAGATATAAGAAACATAGAGCCAAAGTCCGTTTGGGGTCATTTTGCAGATTTAAATGCTGTTCCTCGTCCTTCTAAAAAAGAAGAAAGAGTCATTCAATTTATGGTAGATTTTGGAAATAACTTAAATCTTGAGAATTTTGTTGACAAAGTTGGTAATGTTATCATTAAAAAACCTGCAACTCCTGATATGGAAAACAGAAAAACTGTTGTAATGCAAGGTCACTTAGATATGGTACATCAAAAAAACTCAGATACTATTTTTGATTTTGACAAAGAAGGTATAAAAATGTTTATTGATGGAGATTGGGTTAAAGCTGAAGGAACAACTTTAGGAGCAGATAATGGTTTAGGTGTAGCTGCAATTATGGCTATTTTATCGTCTACAGATATTGCACACCCAACAATTGAAGCTTTATTTACTATAGATGAAGAAACAGGAATGACAGGTGCAATGGGATTAGAAGGTGGAGTTCTTGAAGGAGAAATCTTATTAAATTTAGACACCGAAGAAGATGATGAAATAGGAATGGGTTGTGCAGGAGGTGTAGACGTTACCGCATTAAGAACATACTTAGAAGAAGAGACTCCAAAAAATACTACTGCTTTTTCAATTACCGTAAAAGGTTTAAATGGCGGGCATTCTGGTATGGATATTATTAAAGGTTTAGGAAATGCAAACAAAATAATGAATCGTATTTTGTTTGATGCTTTTGCAAATTTTGGATTGCGAATTTCTGAAATTAACGGAGGTAGTTTACGAAATGCTATTCCAAGAGAAAGCACTGCAACTGTTGTTGTAGACAGCATTTCTAAAGACCCTTTTTTGTTTGAAACAGCACAACTAATCAAAAATATAAAAGAAGAATTTTTAACTTTAGAAGAAAACTTAACTATAGAAATTAATGAAACTTTATTACCAGAAAAGGTTATGGAACTTGGTGTACAAGAAGGCTTAACAAAATCTATCTATGCTGCTTTAAACGGTGTATATAGAATGAGTCCGGATGTTGAAGGTTTGGTAGAAACTTCTAATAATATTGCACGCGTTATTGTAAAAGATGGTGCTATTAAAATTGGTTGTTTAACACGTTCATCATCAGAAACAAATAAATGGGATTTAGCAAACTCTTTACGTGCAAGTTTTGAATTATCGGGCTTTGAAGTTGATTTTTCTGGAACATATCCTGGTTGGTTACCAAACGTGAGTTCAGAAATTTTAACAACGGTTACTAACATTTATACCGATTTATTTAAAGAAAAACCTCTAGTTGCTGCATGTCATGCTGGTTTAGAATGTGGGATTTTAGGACAAAACTATCCAGAAATGGATATGGTATCTTTTGGCCCAACTATTAGGGGCGCTCATTCTCCTGATGAAAGAGCTCAAATTTCATCAACTAAAAAATTCTGGAAATTATTATTAGAGGTTTTAAAAAACACACCAAAAAAAACAGCGTAAATAATAATTATTTTATAACTAAAAAAGATAGAAGTAGCAGGATTATAAATTGTTTAAAAACTTTAGAAAACAAAATTTAACTAACTAAATTACAGCTTTTTAAAAAATTATATTTTTGTTAACATCTTTAAACTTTATAAAAGAGAATAATTTGTAATTTTACTCTTCAAAATTAGAAATTTGTTAATGGGAAAAATAATTGCAATTGCGAATCAAAAAGGAGGTGTAGGTAAAACTACAACTAGTATAAACTTAGCGGCTTCTTTAGGTATCTTAGAAAAAAAAGTATTGCTAATTGATGCTGACCCTCAAGCAAATGCTTCTTCTGGATTGGGTATTGATGTCGAATCTGTAGAATTGGGTACTTATCAAGTTTTAGAACACTCTATTTCTGCAAAAGATGCTATTGTAAAAACATCTTCTCCAAATTTAGATATTATACCAGCACATATAGATTTAGTTGCTATAGAAATAGAATTGGTAGATAAGAAAGATAGAGAATATATGTTAAAAAAATCTTTAGAAGAAATTAAAGATAAATACGACTATATTTTAATTGATTGCGCACCTTCTCTAGGTTTAATTACATTAAATTCTTTAGTTGCTGCAGATGCCGTTATTATACCAATACAATGTGAGTACTTTGCTTTAGAAGGTTTAGGTAAATTATTAAACACGATAAAAAGCATTCAAAACATTCATAATTCTGAGCTAGAAATTGAAGGCTTACTATTAACAATGTTCGATTCTCGTTTACGTTTATCCAACCAAGTTGTAGATGAAGTTAGAAAACACTTTTCTAGCATGGTTTTTGATACAATTATTAGAAGAAATACACGTTTAGGTGAAGCACCAAGTTACGGAGAAAGCATAATTGCTTACGATGCAACAAGTAAAGGCGCAGTAAATTACCTAAATTTAGCACAAGAGTTATTAAAAAAGAATTCGTAAAAATGGCAAAAGCAACAAAGAAACAAGCTTTAGGAAGAGGATTATCTGCTTTGTTACAAGAAACACCAAATATTAACTCTGCATCTGATAAAAATGCAGACAAACTTGTTGGTAATATTATTGAGTTAGAATTAGGATTGATTGAGGTAAACCCATATCAACCAAGAACTTATTTTGATGAAGAAGCTTTACGAGAACTAGCAAGCTCTATTAGAGAACTAGGTGTTATACAACCAATTACGGTTAGAAAGTTAGAAGGAAACAAATTTCAATTAGTATCTGGTGAACGTCGTTTTAGAGCATCAAAATTAATAGGAAACAAAACTGTACCTGCATATATAAGACTTGCAAATGACCAAGAAATGCTAGAAATGGCCTTGGTTGAAAATATACAACGTAAAAATTTAGATCCAATTGAAGTTGCTCTTTCTTACCAGCGTTTAATTGATGAAATTCAATTAACACAAGAAGAATTAAGTACTCGAGTTGGTAAAAAACGTTCTACAGTTACAAACTACTTACGTTTATTAAAATTAGATCCTATTTTACAAACAGGAATGAGAGATGGTTTTATTTCTATGGGACATGGTCGTGCAATGATTAATATAGATAACACAGAAGATCAATTAGCTGTTTATGAAAAAATTTTACGTGAAAAATTATCTGTAAGACAAACAGAAGATTTAGTAAAAAGCTTAAAAACAGGTTCTGTTGCAAAACCTAAAAAGAAAGCAATTCCTGCTTTTGTGAAAAATAGTAATAAAGAATTTAGTGAATTTTTTGGTCATAAAATAGATATTAGTGTTAGTAATAACGGAAAAGGCAAAATTTCAATTCCTTTTCATTCAGAAGAAGATTTCAACAGAATAAAAAACTTGCTAAAATAAGTGTCTTTAAAAAAAATCATATTTATTCTTTTAATCGCGTTTTTTTCCGCGAATCTTTTTGCACAAAAAGATTCTACGAATATTAAAATTAAAGACATAAAGGTTAAAGGAAAATCAAAAATTAAGAAAGGTGGTATCTATAATCCTTTATCGCCTTCTAAAGCTGCTTTTTATTCTGCTATTTTTCCTGGAATGGGACAAATTTATAACAGAAAATATTGGAAAGCACCAATAGTTTGGGGAGCATTGGCATTACCTGCATATTATTATCAAATTAATAATAGCGATTATAAGCGTTACAGAACAGCATACAAATTAAGAAAAATTGGTTTGCAAGATGAGTTTACTTTAGATGATGGATCTACTTCTGTTTCTTTAGAAACTTTAGAAACTGCGCAAGAACAATTAAGAGAAAACAGAGATATGTCTTTACTTATGGGCGTTATCTTATATGTGTTACAAATTGTTGAAGCAAGTGTAAATGCTCATTTACTTCAATTTAATACAGATGATGATTTATCATTTAAACCTGCACTAATAATGGATCCGATTAGAATAGAAACACCTTCTGTTGGATTAACAATTAAATATACTTTTTAAAATGAAAATTGCACTTTTAGGTTATGGAAGAATGGGGAAAGAGATTGAAAAAATTGCAATCTCTAGAGGGCACGAAATAGTAATTAGAAAAGATCTTGATGATGTTATTGATATTACTTTAGCTGATGTAGCTATCGATTTTAGCGTACCAACTTCTGCTTTTAACAACATTTCTAACTGCCTTAACAACAATGTCCCAGTGATTTCTGGAACAACAGGTTGGTTAGAAAAATATGATGAAGCCATTGAACTTTGTAAAGAAAAAAAAGGCGCCTTTATTTATGCTTCTAATTATAGTTTAGGTGTAAATATCTTTTTTGAGTTGAATAAGCAATTAGCAAAAATGATGAAAGCTGTAGAAGGTTATAATATATCTATGGAAGAAATTCATCATACAAAAAAATTAGACGCACCAAGTGGTACTGCTATTACTTTAGCAGAAGGAGTTATAGAGAATACTTCTAAAAAAGCTTGGGAATTGGGCGAAAAAGCATCAGAAGAAAATATAGCAATTGTTGCTAAAAGAATACCAGAAGTACCAGGAACACATTCTGTTTGGTACGATTCTGAAGTAGACACAATAGAAATTAAACATACAGCTCATAGTAGAAAAGGTTTTGCCTTAGGTGCTGTTATTGCTGCAGAATGGATTTGTGACAAAACAGGAGTTTTTTCAATGAAAGATGTGTTAAACATCCGTTAAAGAATGTAACAAATTGTTTCTTTTGCGCCTTATAAGACATTAAAATTATTTCCTTTGTAAAAAAGGAAAACAAAAAAAATATTATGACGTTTACACAGTGGTTTATCTTCTTTTTGGTTGTTCAGTTAATTCATTTTCTAGGTACCTGGAAATTGTATGTAAAAGCAGGCAGAAAAGCTTGGGAAGCTGCAATTCCTATTTATAATGGTGTTGTATTAATGCAAATTATTAATAGACCAAAATGGTGGATTGTTCTTTTATTTATACCAATTGTAAACCTATTAATGTTTCCTGTACTTTGGATTGAAACTATTAGAACTTTCGGTTTTTATAAAAAATTAGATTCATTTTTAGTAATTGTAACTTTAGGTCTTTATATTTTTTACATAAACTACGCAACAGATGCTAGTTTTAACGCAGATAGAAGTATAAAACCTCGTTCTGAACTTGGTGAATGGGTAAGTTCTATTGCTTTTGCAATTATAGCAGCTACTTTAGTTCACACTTATTTTATGCAACCTTTTACAATACCAACGTCCTCTTTAGAAAAATCTTTACTTGTTGGTGATTATTTGTTTGTGAGCAAATTTCATTACGGAGCTAGAGTTCCGTCTACAGTTATTGCTGCTCCAATGGTACATGATTCTTTACCATTTACAGGAACAGCATCTTATCTTAAAAAACCTCAATTGCCTTATACACGTTTACCTGGTTTGCAAAAAATTAAGAACAACGATATTGTTTGTTTTAATTGGCCTGCAGACTCATTAGCTACTATGTGGGGCGATAATTCTGGTAAATTCACTTACAAGCCTGTAGACAAAAAGACCAACTATGTTAAAAGATGTGTTGGTATTGCTGGTGATTCTTTAGAAATGAAAAACGGTTATTTTTACATTAACGGAAAAAAGAACGAATTACCTTACAGGGCAAAACTACAGTTTTATTATACCTTTGAATGTACGCAGCCTATCAATCAAAAAAGTTATCCAAAATTTTTATTGAATAAAGAAAGAACTGGTGTTTACAAAATCTTATCTGAATATTGGAATAACGATAAAGTACAAGAAGCAATAAAGAAAAACGGAAACTTATCTAAAATAGGAGAAGACTCTTTATATACAGAAGTCGCTGGTGGTGTAAACCCTCAATTTGCCAAAAGGTTAAAAATGATTAATGTTGAAAATAAAATCAATATTAACTTAACTGCAGAAGAAGTTACTAGGTTAGAAAAATATCCTCTTACTGTTTCTGTTAAAAAAATAAACCACGCTGCAGACAACGCTATTTTTCCACACGTTAAAAAATTAGGTTGGAGTCAAGATAATTTTGGTCCAATTTATATTCCTAAAAAAGGAGCTAGCGTAAAGTTAGATTCTGAATCGATTCCTTTTTATAAACAAATTATCAAAAACCATGAGAACAATGATTTAGTAATTAATGGTGATGATATTTTTATCAATGGTGAAAAAGCAGATTCTTATACTTTTAAACAAGATTACTTTTATTTAATAGGAGATAATAGACACAACTCTTTAGATGCCCGTTATTGGGGTTATGTTCCTTTTGATCATGTTTTAGGAAAACCGGTAATGATTTGGTTTAGTTGGGATCCTAGTACACCATTATTTTCTGCTGAAAGATTTAAATCTATAAGATGGGATAGAATGTTTAGTACCGTTCATGGAGAAGGCGAACCAGTTTCTTATAGATATGTATTTTTTGCATTAATTGCATTGTACTTTGGTTGGAGTTATTATAAAGGGAAGAAGAAGAAAGCATAAAAATGTCATTATTTATTCCAACATACTTCTCTCCTATTTCTCAATATTCAGCAATTATAAAATCTGATGATATTGTTTTTGAAATGGATGACAATTTCCAGAAACAAAGCTATAGAAATCGCTGTTACATATATAACAGCAGCGGAAAACAGTTATTAACAATACCTGTAAAGCATCAAAATACAGAAAACAGAAAAAAAACTAAAGACACTTTAGTCGAAAATAATTTTGACTGGCAAGATCAACATTTTAAATCTTTAAAAATCGCTTATAGAACATCTCCTTTTTTTGAGTTTTTTGAAGATGATTTAGCCCCTATTTTTGAAAAAAAATACAAATACTTACAGGATTTAAATATTGATACTTTTCTATTTATTGACGATGCATTACAACTAGAATCAAAATTTACTAAAACAATAGAATACGAAGTTGAAAATAATGATATTGATTTTAGAATCCTAGCAGATAGAAAACATAAGCCAAATAAAGTTGTTGATAGGTATATTCAAATGTTTGATGATAAACATGGCTTTATACCAAATCTATCAATTTTAGACCTATTATTTATGGAAGGACCAAATACTATTAGTTTTTTATAATAAAAAACAGTAATTTTAAACTTCGTTAACTTCCCCCCAAAGCTATTCATATATAAAAATATTTATTTGATGAAAATTATAGCTAGTTTTATTAACAACTTTCATGAATTACCTGAGCAATCTTTAAAAAATTTTTTAGCCCTTACAGAGCTAAAGAGATTTTCTAAGAAAGAAATTATAACAAAAAAAGGAAAGAAACCCTCTAACTTATACATTTTAAAAAGTGGTGTTGTTAGATCGTATTATTCTGATGATAGAAACAAAGAATATATAAGCAGCTTATTTACACCTTGTAGTTCAACTGGTGCATATGGAGCATTAGTTTCTAATAAACCATCAGAATTATCTTATGATTGCTTAACGGATTGTGAACTATTTGCAATCAATTTTAAAGAATTAAAAAAATTAATATCCCAAGACTTAGATGTTTCAATAATGTATGCAAATGCTCTGGAACATACTTTTTTATTATTAGAATCTAGAATTTACAACTTAACTGTTTTGGACGCAACGAAAAGATATATAAACCTTAAAAATGAAATACCTGGTATAGAAAATATGATACCTCAATATCACATTGCTTCTTATTTAAATGTTTCTCCAGTACAATTAAGTCGAATTAGAAAAGAAATCTATTCGAAATAAAATCTATTAACATATGTAAAGATATAAAATCTTATTATTTATTAAATTTGGGTAGAAGAAATCCCCCAATTTCTAATTAGTTTAAAAAAAAGGTTTATATTAGAATAAGCCTTTTTTTTTATGCCAAAATTTATCATCCATTACTCTCTACATTTTTTAATACCTTTTCTAATAGCTTTTGTTTTTTTTAAAGATAGGTGGAAAACTGTATACTTAATTTTCTTACTATCTATGTTAGTAGATTTAGATCATCTACTAGCAACTCCAATTTTTGATAAAAATAGATGTAGTATTAATTTTCATCCTCTACATACTTATATAGCTTGTGGTTTTTACATCGTTGGACTCTTATTTAAGAAAACTCGCGTTATAGCATTAGCATTGCTATTTCACATGCTAACCGATTTTATAGATTGTTACCTATAACTTTACAAACCTATTTACAAGTGCATTAATTTGATCTGAAATAGACAGTTTAATAACTACAAACAAATAGACAGCTGCAATTAAAATGCTTTTTAAAATAAGGTTAAATACAGGAGAAATATCCCTATTAAAAACCTCCACTACTGGTAAAGAAAAATTCCAGAAATAGAAAGAAGCAAATAAGATTATGATGATAAGAAACATTTTCCAAGAATTATTGGTAAAAGGTGTAATTGAAAATTTACTTTTTACAAAAAACAATTTCACTGTATTAAAAAATAAGATCGTAATTAAAGTTGCCATCGCTAAACCATCTGTACCAAAATCTAGTTCAAAGTAAAAAAGTTTGTTTAAAAAATAAACAGATAAAGCCATACCAACACCTACAGGTAAAGTAATTCTATAAAATTTAGAGTTACTAATAATAGCGCCATTATTACCCAAAAACATTGTGTAGAGTTTTGCTAAAGAAATCATTAGCACCACAAATTCCCCGCCAGCATATCCTTTTTCTGGCATCAATTTAAATAATTCGTGAACACCACAATTTACCAGCAAAAAGAATAAACCACCAACTAAAAATAAATTTATAGAACTCTTTTTATACAAGTTTTCTACCTCTACAATATCAGAATCATTTAAGGATTTAGAAGTTAAAGGCTGTAAAATCTGCGTCATTGCTCTACTTGGAGCTTCGATAAAAGACCCCATAAAAACAGCTACAGTGTAATAAGCTACTTTTTCTATTGTGTCTTTACCAGGTATCATATTTTTATCAATATCTAATAAAATTGCACCTGCACTTCCTGCCAATATAATATAAGCAGAATATTTTATAATTTCAGAAAAATTATCTGGTAACTTAAAATGAAACTTAGGCAGATACACTTTAAATGCATAGACCATCATAACAAGAGTTCTTAAAATGTAGGCAGCTGTTAAATAATAAATAAATTCAATTTTAGTAATCCATTCTAAGAAAACAGCTACTAATAAAATCATTACGACTGCTCTATTCCAAAGTTCTTTTAAAACATTACCAAAAACAGTATTTAATTGCACTTTTGTCCAAGAATAGAAAAACTCAAAATACGCACAACAAACGGTAATAATATAAATAGAAAAAGTATAACTTTCTATGTTTTTATTCCCTTCAGATACTCTGCTCATAATTAATTCATGCATATAGTCCCATAAAAAACCTAGAGGCAAAGCAATAATTAATGGTAGGAAAATTAAAGAAGATAAAAACCGATCTTTCTGCTCTTTAGTTTCATAAGAAGAAAAAAACTTTACCATTGTAAAATGAGCTCCAAAAGCTAAAAAAGGCATTATAATATTTGAAGTAGACAAAAGGTAAACCACTAACCCATAAAATTTTGAACCTAAAAACTCAGGGTAAAAAATAATTGTATTTACGCCTCCTATTAAAAAAGCAAAATAGATAATTAATGTATTTTTAAAAGATTGTTTTAAAACAATTCCCATTTTTATGATAAACTTTTAATTATTTCTGATAATTTTTTAGTCAATTCCTTTCTATGATATTGTTCAATATTTTTGGAATCTACTTTTAAATTTCTTGCCTTATATTGTTGATATAATTTTTTTATTTCTGAAATTAATTTTTCCTCATCATTAAAATCAACAACTACACCTGCATTCGTGTTTTTTAATATTTCTGATAAATCACCTTTCTTAGGAGCGATAGCTAAAATAGGTCTTTTTGCTGTTAAATACTCAAATAACTTACCTGTTAAAATTCCTTCAGATTTTATTACATTAGGAATTAACAAAAGTAAAACTTGCGATTTTTTTTGATATTCAATTGCCTCTTTATGCGAAACATATCCTACAAATACAGAATTATCTAAAAGGTTATTTGTTTTAAGCTCTAATTTTACTTCATTAGAAATATCACCAATAAAATTTAATTGTAAATCGTTTTTTAAACCAGTATCCTCAAGACATAAAGCATTTATAACTTTAAACAATAATTTAGGATTGCTTTGTTTAGGTAATAAACCAATATACGAAATTGTGAATTTCTTATCTAAACGAATCAAGTTTTTTGTTAATACTTCATCATCAAAACCATTTGTAATTACCTCTACCCTTTTAGCTTCTTTAGCAAAATTGTTTTTCAAAGAATTACTTACTGTTAAAATACAATCTGCCTTTTTAAAAACAGAAGCTTCTAATTTAAGATTCCTTTTTTTTGCAAAAGGCAATTGCTTAAATTCTTTATTATAATACAAATCTGTCCAAGGATCTCTAAAATCTGCAATCCATTTTATGTTGTTTTTTCCTTTTAATTTCTGAGCAATTAAATGCATACTATGTGGCGGACCTGTAGATATTATTACATCAATTTTATTCTTTTCTAAAAATTTATGAAGAAATTTAACCGATGGTTTTACCCAAAACACTTTAGGATCTGGAATAAAAAAATTACCTCTTATAAATGATAAAAGACCACTATTTGTAGCATTAGAAATATCCTTTTTCTGATTGTTATTTTTTTTCCAAAACAACAAATCTGTAGGCTCCCAAATTGGTTGCTTTAAAATTAATAAATTTTTAGGTACTTCTTTTATTAACGAAATATCTTCTTTTGGATAATTTGCATTATCAACAGTATAAACGATAGGTTCAATATCAAAATTTTTTAAATATTTTACAAATTTTAACCAACGTTGAACGCCAGAACCGCCTGCAGGAGGCCAATAATATGTTAGAATTAATACTTTCAATTTAGAAGATTATCATATAGATTTAATAGTTTTTTCGATGTTTGTTCCCAAGAAAACTCGTTTCTAACAAAGTTCTTACCGTTTTCTCCTAATTGAGTTCTTAAAGCATCATCTTTATATAGTTTTAAAATTTTGTCGGTAAAATCATCACTATTTTTTTCTTGATGTACTAAACCAGAATTTGTTTTTTCTACCAATCTTTTTTGAGCTATTGCATCGCTAACTAAAAGTGGTTTTGCTAAACTCATATATTGAAAAATCTTATTTGCATAAGCAACATCATGTTGCAAATTTCTGTGCAAAGGAGAAATACAAACTGCACTAGAAAGTATATATGATTGAAAAAGAGAAACATTTTGCCATCCTTCAAAATCAACAAAATCTTGTACTTTTATATCTTTAACTTGTTCTTTTAAAATTGTGTCTGTTGTGTTTTTACCAACAATTACTAATTTTAAGTTAGGTATTTTATCCTTTAAAAATTCAACAGAACTTATTGCTGTTTGTAAGCCTCGTCTAACATGCGTATCTCCTAAATACAAAATAACAAAATTGTTTTTATATTTTTCTATAATAGAATTATCAACAGTATAATTCTCAAAAAAGGACGTCCTTATAGTATTTGGCACTAAAACAAACTTCTTTTTTTCTGATGGTAATCTAGTTGCTAAAGTGTCTATAAATTCTGGTGAAACAGAAATTACTTTATCAGCTTTATAAATAAATTCCTCTTCTTTTTGTTTCCATTTTTTAGGTGAAATAATATACTTTCCTGGAAATTTCTGCAGATGAGGGTATAATTTCATTACTTCTGGCATATTATCATGCAAATCTAAAACTACGGGTACATTGTGCTTTTTATTTGCATTAAATACAGCTTGAGCAATCCTTATATCATGAATGTGCAAGGCTTCAATATTAGTTTCTTTTATAAACTGATAAATCTTGCGTGTCATCAAAAAAGTATAAAAAGGAACTGTATATGCTAAAGCAGAAAGTTTATACTCTAATTTATTAGAAACATATCTTTTTATTTGAATTCCGTTTATAATTTCTGATGATTTCTCATCTGCATATTTTAAACAAAACAGAAAAACTTCATGACCTGCATTTACCAAAGAAACGGCTTCATTTTCTACCCTTGGATCAGGAGGAAACGGAGCGTCAAGAATCATTCCTATTTTCATTTTAGTTTTTTCTTCTTCTTTTTCTTTTCGTCGTAAAAAAACCAACCAATAGAAACTACTATTAAAACCAAATATGAAATTAGAGAAATTAAACCACCTTGTTGTATGACTTTTGGCTCAAATTTAAATTCAATTTTATGTTTTCCAGCAGGAATCTTCATTCCACGTAAAACATAATTTACTCTATAATGGTTTGTTAATTCTCCGTCTATATAAGCATTCCATCCATCTTTATAATAAATCTCAGAAAACACTGCAAACTGTTCTTTTGTTGATTTTGATTGATATGTTAACGTTGTAACATCATATTCTAACAAACTAATTGTTGCTGTAGAGTCTTTATCAAAATTGAAAATACTACTTTCTAATAATTTACTTTTATCTAAAACAACAACACTTTTTGTATTTATAGAGTCTAAAGCTTGCATTTCTTCGTTAGCAGAATTTACGAGTTTAACTTGTTCTACAAACCAAGCATTACCATTAATATCTGGATTTTGTTGCACTTGTTTTTGTCCTTCTTTATCAGCTACAATAAAATACTTAGTATTTAACATGTTTAAAACACCCATGTTATTTTTTGCAATTTGATAATCAAAAAGTTCTAGATAACGTCCCATTTTCGCTGCATGATAGCCACCAATTGATTGGTGAAAATATGAAGTAGAACCATCTTGCATAGGATCTACAGTAAAATTAGCAACTCTAAAATGTGCTTTATCTTTTAAAATTAATTTATCTGCATTAGAAGCTGTAAAAGGCTTTTCTACTTTTCTAGAAGGCCTAAAATGTGTTTCATTAACATACTTTTTATCAACAGAAATTAAATCGAACAAAATAAATACAGCTAAAGCAATAACCGTAACCTTCTGTTTAAGTTTGTTCTTTAAAAAGAACCATAACGTAGCTGCAGAGATTAAAACTAAGGCAAGAGAACGTAAAGTATCAAATAATAACATGGCTTTTCTATCTGCAATTACTGCATCAATTAAACCTGGTAAAACGGCGTAACTTTCATCTCTAAGTCCTTCAAATGTTGAAAAACTATGTGCTAATAAAAATCCTAAAACTATAAAACCGCCAAAAACATACACAGTTTTTTCTAAAGACCTACGTTTCTTTTTTTCTGTAATTTTAGATGAAAAGAATTCTTTTAAAGCCAAAACACCCAAAATAGGAACACATAATTCAGCAATGACTTGTATTGATGAAACTGCTCTAAATTTGTTATATAAAGGAATATAATCAATAAAAAAATTGGTTAATCCTTCAAAATTTCTTCCCCAACTTAAAACAATAGAAAATACAGTTGCAGCAACTAGCCATTGTTTTAATCTACCTTTTACAAGAAAAATACCCAAGAAAAATAAAAAGAAAATTACTGCACCAATATAAGCAGGTGCTTCTATAATTGGTTGATCTCCCCAATAAGTAAGTACTTGATTAGAATAATCGTCTGCAACCTTTTTGCCAGCATTTTTCTCTATTGTTTGATAAAAATCTGAACTATCATCTAATTTCTCAACAGTTCCTCCACCCATAAATCGAGGGATAAACAAATTAAAAGTTTCTAATTTAGCATAACTATATTGTGTAATGTAACCTTTATCTAAACCTTTTGTAGCTTCTTTTTTACTACCGTCTGTATTTATAGTTAACTCAGATTTACCTCTAGTACTATAATCTGTATATTCTTTCATAGCCATTAACCTAGACGAATTTGCGCCAATACCTAAAACCACAGCAGCAATAATTACTGCTGCTTGTTTTAAGAAAGTTAAAAAAGCTTTTTCTTTTATTGCATGTATAACTTCTACAATTCCTAAAATCAATAAACAAAAACCTAAGTAATAAGTCATTTGTATATGATTTGTGTAAATTTCTAGAGCCATTGCAATACCGGTAACAATAAAACCTAACACGTACTTTTTTTGAAAAACCCATAAAACTCCTGCTAACACCAATGGCATATATGCAATTGCATGCGCTTTAGAATTATGACCTGGCACAAAAATAATAATTAAATAAGTTGAAAAACCGAATGAGAGCGCACCTAATACAGCTAATCTCCATTTAACTTTTAAAGCCATCATTAACACAAAAAAACTTAAAAAATATAAAAAGGTGTAATCTGCTGGTCTTGGTAAAAAGCGTAAAGTTCTGTCTAAAACACGTACTAAATCATTAGGGTAATATGCACTTATTTGATATGCTGGCATTCCACTAAATGATGCTCCTGTCCAATAGGGTTCTGCATTTTTATCAGCTCTAAAGTCGTTAATTTCTTTTACCATTCCTCGAAACTGAGTAATGTCTGATTGCGATATTTTCTGTCCTTTTAAAACTGGGTGAAAGTAAATTAATGATGCGATAGCAAAAATTGCAATTGCTATAAAATAAGGAAGTATCTTTTTTAGTTTCAAACTTTGGTTTTAAAATTGATATTGTTATTAAACTTTATTTTGATGAAAAACTTGTTATAAAAGTTAATCAATTTCTTCAAAATCTACATACTCTCCAACAGAGTTTTTACTTTGTTGGCTATTTTGTGGTGCTTTATCTATAATTGTTTCTCCTTTTTTTATCGTACTTTTTTGTTGCTGGTTGCCAAATTGCTGTTCAGCTTTCCTTTGCATAGTTTCCGCTGCTTTCTTTACTAAAAATGGTGCAAATAAACGTGCTAAAAATTTAAACGCATAAAAAAAGAATAATATAAATAGAATAGTTTTTAATAAACCCATTGATAATCTATGTTTAAAAAATAAAATCAAAAATAACAATTTGACAACAATTCTAACGTTAACAAACTACAAAAGTTTTACAAAGCTAAAAAAGGATGCATTACTTTTAAAAACAGCATTTTTGTTCTATGTTTGTTTCACATAATCTAACTTGTAATTAAACTTATTATTTGAGAAATGAAAAACCGTAATCTAAAACTTTTCTTATTATTTCTATTTTAGGTTTCTCTTCTATTTATAGTCAATACACTGAGGTTATAAACTCTAATAAACCAGGTTTTTCAGAGAGTCCTTATAGTGTTGGAACTGGCGTTTATCAATTTGAAAGTAATTTTTTTTTTAGAAATACTTCTATAGAACCTACTTTCTCTAAGCCACAATCTTTTGGTTTTGATATGCTTTTTAGAACTAGTTTTTTTTTAGAAAAACTAGAAATTAATGCGCAAGCAAGTTACCAACGAGATAAAATAGCTTTTAAAAACATATTTACTTCTCATTACTTTTCTTCAGGACTTAGTAAATTTACTATTGGTGCAAAATATTTAGTTTTTCAACAGAAATACGAAGACAAGAGTAAAGAGGTTAGAAGTTGGAAAAGAAGAAATGCTTTTGATACAAAAAGACTAATTCCATCAGTAGCTATTTATGCTGGTATGAATACAGATTTTGTAACCGACATTTATAAAACAGGTAGTATGTCTCCTAAAGCAGGAATTTTATTACAAAACAATTTAAGTGTCGATTTTAATATTATTTCTAATTTTTATTATGATAAAATAGGAACAGATTTTGCTGAATTTTCTTATATTATAACTGGTACTTATAATTTTAATAACAGATGGTCTGCTTTTTTTGAAAACCAAACAATATTTCAGAAAAACCAAAACAACACAAACTTAGGTACTGGTTTAGCCTTTTTATTGAATAGAGATTTACAAATAAATACTTCTGCTAGATTACTTATAGAAGGCAAAGCACAAGGTTTTTATGGTGGGCTTGGTGTTTCTTACAGAATAAACAGACATAAAGACGCTTATAAAGAAATTGATGAGAAAGGAAATAATGTAAAGAATACTCCAATCTCTCGTTACAATAAAAAGCAAAATGGGTTTTTTAAAAGACTTTTTAGTATTTTTACAAAAAAGAAAAGATCTAATAGAAAGAGAAAAAGAAATAATTAACCCCCTTAACAATGATTACTTTAAAAGAAGCAAAAACTAGAAGAGAAATAAAACGATTTGTTTTGTTTCCTTTTTCTCTGTATAGAAAAAACAAATATTGGGTACCTCCTATTATCAAAGATGAGATAAACAATTTTGACGCTAAAAAGAATCCTGTTTTTAAAAATGCTGACGCAAGATTTTTTCTAGCTTATAAAGGCAAAAAAATTGTAGGACGAGTTGTTGCTATCGTAAACTGGTCTGAAGTAAATGATCAGAAAATAAAAAAAATGCGTTTTGGTTGGTTTGATGTAATAGACGACATTGAAGTTTCTAAAGCTTTGTTAGAAAAAGTAAATGAAATTGGACACGAACATAATTTAGAATATATAGAAGGTCCTGTTGGTTTTAATAACTTAGATAAAACTGGTGTTTTAGTAGATGGTTTTGATCATTTAGGAACCATGATAACTTGGTACAATCACCCATACTATAAAAAGCATTTAGAACAATTAGGTTTTGTAAAAGAAAAAGAATATTTAGAAAACAAGTTTAAATTTAGTAACGTAGATGCTGTTTATTATAACAGAATTAGCAACATTATTAAAAGACGTTATAAACTTAAAGCCTTAGATTTTAATAAAACTAGCGAAATACTACCTTACGTAGAAGAAATGTTTGAGGTTTTTAGTGCTTCGTATTCTAAATTATCCACTTTTGTTCCTATTTCAGATTCACAAATAAGTTATTTTAAGAAGAAATATATTTCTTTCATCAATCCTGAATATATAAAATTTGTGATGGATGAAAACAATAAACTTGTTGCTTTTGCTATTGTTATGCCTTCATTTTCGACAGCTTTACAAAAAGCAAGAGGACGATTATTTCCTTTAGGAATGTTGCGTTTATTAAAAGCTAGAAAACACGCTAAAGATGTTACTTTTTATTTAATTGGTGTACATCCAGATTACCAAAACAAAGGAGTTACTGCTATTATTTTTGATCAATACACAAAAACGTTTTCTAAAAAAGGAATTGTAAATTGTATTAGAACTCCAGAATTAGAGGAAAACGAATCTATTAAAAAGATTTGGGCAGATTTTAACCCTGTTACTCATAAAAGAAGAAGAACTTATAGAAAGAGCGTTCAGTAATTTAACTAACTTTAGTAGTTAACTAAAATGACAACTCTACCACTTTGAACCTAATTTAAAATGCAGTTATTTTACAATCCTGATATTATAGAAAGTACAACTCAAATTACTTTTGATAAAATTGAAAGCAGACATATTGTTCGTGTTTTAAGAAAAAAAGAAGGTTCCATATTACATATTACTAACGGAAAAGGGTTTTTATTTGATGCAAAAATTAATTTTGCAGGCGATAAAAAATGCATTGCAGATATTATTAATGTTCAAGAAAAACCAAAACCTTGGCAGTATTATTTACACATTGCCATTGCTCCAACAAAAAATAATGATAGAATAGAATGGTTTTTAGAAAAAGCTACAGAAATAGGAATCGATGAAATAACTCCTATTATTTGCAGTAATTCTGAACGTAGATTTGTAAAATTAGAGCGTTTCGAAAAAATTATTCTATCTGCTATGAAGCAATCTTTAAAATTTACGCTCCCTAAAATTAATGAACCTGTAAAATTTACTGATTTTATAAATAAAAATATAGACGGTACCTTTTGTATTGCACATTGTGAAAAACAAGAAAAAAACCTTCTAAAAGACGTTATAAACCCATCAGAAAAAACAACTATTTTAATTGGTCCTGAAGGCGATTTTTCTTCTCAAGAAATAATTAGAGCATTAGAAAAGAAAATTACACCAATTTCTTTAGGAGAAAGTAGATTAAGAACAGAAACTGCGGCTTTAGTTGCCGTACAAAATGTTTCGTTTATCAATCAGTAAAATCATTTTTAGTATCTTGCTTTAAATTCTTTTTTAATAATTTATGAAGCAATTTATTACACTATTATTTTTATTCCTTTTTACAACTACAAACGCACAAGATGTAGCTATTTTAAAATACAATGGCGGTGGAGACTGGTATGCAAACCCAACAGCAATTCCTAATTTAGTTGCCTTTGCAAATAAGAATATTAAAACAAATATTTCTAAAAATCCACAAACTGTAACTGTAAATAGTGAAGACATTTTTAACTTTCCTTTATTGTTTATGACAGGTCATGGAAACATTTTTTTTTCTGATGAAGAAGCTATAAATTTAAAAAACTATTTAATTTCTGGTGGATTTTTACATATTTCAGACAATTACGGAATGGATAAATTTATACGTAGAGAGTTAAAAAAAGTATTTCCTAAACTAGAATTTAAAGAGATACCAAGTAATCATCCTATTTACAATCAGACTTTTAAATTTCCAGAAGGAATCCCAAAAATTCATGAACACGATAAAAAATCAGCACAAGGTTTTGGATTGTTTTATGAAGGTAGATTAGTTGTTTTTTACGATTATGAAACCGATTTAAGTGATGGATGGGAAGATGAAATCATACATAACAATCCTAAAAATGTACGTGAGAAAGCATTAAAAATGGGCGCAAATATTATAGAGTATGCTTTTAGAAACTAATCCTACTATCAATATAGATGACATCAAAATAAATTTTGATTCTAGTGGCTTATGGGTTTTAAACATTGCCATTGCAATTATTATGTTTGGTGTTGCTTTAGGTATTTCTTTTGAAGACTTTAAACGTCTTTTTAAAAACCCAAAAATAGTTTTTGTAGGGGTTTTATCACAATTTATATTATTACCAGCGGCAACTTTTGGGGCAATATTAATCATAGAACCTCATCCTAGTTTTGCTTTAGGTATGATAATGATTGCTGCTTGTCCTGGAGGAAATGTTTCTAACTTTTTTAGTAAAATGGCAGGTGGAAATGCTGCACTTTCTGTAAGTTTAACCGCTTTTGCAACTCTAATTTGCATTTTTATGACTCCTTTTAATTTGCAGTTTTGGGGAAGCATGTACGAACCTACAAATACAATTTTAAAAACTGTAGAATTAAATTGGATAGATTTATTGAAACTTGTTTCTCTAATTTTAGGAATTCCGTTAATTTCTGGGATGATTATTAAGCATTACCATTCTGAAATGGCAGAAAAAATTGAAAAGGTTTTAAAACCATTATCAATGTTGGTTTTTATCGCTTTAATATTTATTGCTTTTTCTCAAAATTTAGATGTTTTTGCAAATCACATACATCATGTTTTGTTATTGGTTATTTTTCATAATATTTTTGCTTTTATTCTTGGTTTTTACACGGCTAAAAGCTTTAAACTAAACACGCAAGATTGTAAAACGATTGCAATGGAGACAGGGATACAAAACGGAGGTTTAGGATTACTTTTAATCTTTGGGTTCTTTGATGGTTTAGGCGGAATGGCTTTATTAGCTGCTTTTTGGGGTGTTTGGGATGTTTTTTCTGGAATGGCTTTAGCAACTTTTTGGGGTAGAAATAAAAATAAACAAATAGAAATTAATTAAATGAGAATATCACAGACTTGGTTTTTAAGCGTTCGTTATTTTATTAAAATTGGTTTATTTTTTTACACAAAACAAACAAAAGTAAATGGTCTTGAAAATATTCCTAAAAAAGGTGCCGTTTTGTTTGCAATTAACCACCCAAATGGTTTACTAGACCCTTTAGTAGTAACTACACATAACCCAAGAATAAACTTCTTTTTGGTAAGAGCAGCAGCTTTTAAAAAATCCTTTATTAAAAAAATATTAGAATCTTTAAACCTAATGCCAATTTATAGAATTAGAGATGGCATACAGCAACTTTCTAATAATGAAGAAATTTTTAACAAGTGTTATAAAATACTTGAAAGAAAAGATACTTTAGTAATTTTCCCTGAAGGAACTCACAATAGAAAAAGAACTGCAAGACCTTTAAGTAAAGGTTTTACAAGAATTGTTTCTGGAGCATTAGAAAAATTTCCGGATTTAGATATTGCTGTGATTCCGGTAGGATTAACCTACCAAAATGCATCTATTTTTCCTAGTAAAGTTTGCGTTAACTATGGTTCTCCTATAAATACTAGAAATATTTTTGACGCTAACACAAAAGCTAAATCTATTAATATTCTAAAAAAAGAAGTCTCTAATCAATTAGAAAAATTAAGTGTTCATATTACAGATGATGAAAACTATAATAATGTACTTTCTAAATTAAATAAAGCTCAGGTTGATTTTACAGAGGTTGATATCGTGAATAAAATGATACAAGAAAATTCTTTTCCTAAAGAGAAAAAGAAAGCTATAAATTTTGTAAAACCTTTGTATTATTTAATTGTCTTAAACAGTATTATTCCTATGTTAATATGGAAGAAAATTTCTAAAAAGATTGATGAAATCGAATTTGTAGATACTTTTAGGTTTGCAATTAATTTGTTTGTTTTTCCTATTTTTTATCTTTTACAAACTTGTTTCGTTGGTTTTTTTTATAATGCTAAAACTGCTTTTATTTATTTATTTTTTTCTCTTTTATTAGTTTTTATCTACTCTAAATTTTCGCCAACAAATACAGAAATCAATTAAGTTTGGTTTAAAGAAATAAATACATTTAGCCCTGATTGTAGCATTTGTTTTAGCTCTTTTTATTCTTTTACTGAATAAAAAAGCGAGTGCGAAAAGCAGGAAATAGCTTCTAATCTAAAATAGCATCTTGAATAGTTTGCTGAATTTTAGTACGCATATTTGTTCTTATTAAACCCCTGTTCTTCATGTTAGGGTATACTCTATTTGATAGAAAAACGTAAACAATTTCGCTTTTAGGGTCTGCCCAAGTATAAGTTCCCGTAAAACCAGAATGACCAAAACTTTCATCGGAAACACAACCACAAGTTGCTTTTACTTTTGGGTTTAATTGCGGCTTATCAAAACCCAAACCTCTACGTACTTTTTCTTTAGAATAATAACGATGATTAAACTTATCTATCGTTTCTTCTTTTAAGTAGCGTTTACCGCCATAAAAACCTTTTTGCAAATACATTTGCATAATTTTAGCAACATCGTTTGCATTGGCAAACAAACCTGCATGACCTGCTACACCACCTAACATTGCCGCACCCATATCGTGTACATTACCATGTACTAATTGATGCCTATAATAATCATCTTTTTCTGTGGGAACTATAGATGCTTTGTGAAACTTTTTAAGCGGCAAATAGGTCATTCTATCTGCACCTAATGATTTATAAAATTTTTGATCTGCTAATTTATCTAAAGGTTGTTCATACTTTTTTTCTAAGGCTTCTTTAAACAAATAATACCCTAAATCGCTATATTTATAACCAGCTCTATCTCTCTGATCTGCATTTTTAATATACTTATAAATACTATCTTTATAGCTTTTTCTAATATATAAGTCTTCTGCTACTTTTACGTTAAATTTTGTAGATTTTTTCTTTCTATAAAAAATTGGCAAATTTTTATGCGTTATACTATCCTGTGTATCAACATAAAAAGGAATCCACGCTTTTAATTTTCCGTAATGAGACAGAATTTCTTTTACAGAAACAGACGCTTTATTAGAGGTTGTAAAACTTGGTAAAATATCTTGTAAACTTGCAGACAATGGTATTTTCTTCTCTTCTTCCGCTTTCATTATTAATGGTAAAGAAGCTAAAATCTTGGTTAAAGAAGCTAAATCATAAATATCTGAATTCCTAACCTTTCTTACTTTTTTTGAAGTATGATATCCGTAACTTTTATTAAAAACAACTTTCCCTTTTCTTGCAACTAAAACTTGAAAACCAGGAGCCATTTTTTCTTTTAAAATAGTATCTGCATAAGCATCTATTTCAGTTAATTTTTTTGATGATAATTGCACATCTTCTGGTATTGTATATTCAAACCTACTTAAACTGTATGTTTTTAAGCCAGATCCTTCTTTAAACTCATTACCTATTGAAACTGGTAATTTACCATTAGCTTCAAAAACTCCAAAAATTAATTGTGCAGATAATTCTTGTGCAATTTTACTATTCTGATAAGAAACAATTACACTTTCAATATTTTTAAAAGTCTTTAATTGCAATAAACTATACGGACTTGCAAAAACATCTAAAATAACATTCTTTTCTCTTGCAATTTCTTGCAACCAAACCAATTCTTTTTCTGTAAACTTATAACTTTTCCAAGGATGTAAATTAGATTTATGAAAACCTATAATAACTTGATTATATGATTTTAACTTATTTATTAACCCATCTAAGTTATTATCTTTTACAACATCTACTCTTGTGTAATTCTTTAACATTTTCACAAAATGAACACCAGAATCATCACCTAATTGTACATAAGCTATTTTTTTACTTTCTAAATTTGAAAAAGGAATATCTTGCTTGCTATCTTTTAAAACAGTAATTGAATTTTTAACCAATTTTCTGTGTAATAAATCGTCTTCTACAGAATTTAAATCTTCATGTAAATTTTCTAAAACAACTGGTTTGTAGTTATGCAAACCCATCCAATATTTAGCTTTTAAAATTTTACGAACAGAAAACTCTAATTCCTTTACACTAAATGTATTTAACTCTATTGCTTTTTTAATTAGGTTAACACTAGCAGGTACATTTTGGGGTATTAACAACAAATCATTCCCAGCTTGTATAGCTGCCAAATCTATTTCTGCAGATGTTGCATAATTAGTTGCTCCTTTCATATTTAAACCATCGGTAATAATTAAGCCATTAAAACCAAGTTCTCCTTTTAATAAATTTGTAACCACATTTTTAGATAATGAAGTTGGTAAATTTGCATTCGATTCTAAACTAGGTATATTTAAATGAGCTGTCATTACACTTCCAATTCCAGCATCAAAAACCTTTCTGTATGGGTATAATTCTATAGAATCTAACCTTGCTTTATCAAAATTTAAAAGAGGTAAAGTATAATGAGAATCTGCAGCGGTATCTCCATGACCTGGAAAATGTTTTGCGTTTGCCATAACGCCATACTTTTGCATACCTTGTGTAAATGCAATTGCTTTTTGTGTTACATTTTCTTTACTTTCTCCAAAAGAACGATTTCCAATAATAGGATTTTTAGGATTGATATTAATATCTACAACAGGTGCAAAGTTTACATGAATTCCTAAACGTTTACAATGTTTTCCTAAATGCTCTCCAAATTGTTTTACTAAAGAATCGTTTCTAATAGCACCTAAAGTCATATTCCAAGGAAAACGATACGTATCTTTTAAACGCATATCTAAACCCCATTCGCCATCAAAACCAATCATTAATGGTATTTTTGAAAGTGCTTGATATCTATTATTTAAAACAGCTTGTTTTTGTGGTGTTCCTTGCATAAAGATTAAATTACCTACATGATATTTCTCTATCATTTCTGTAATAAAATCTTCGTGTTTTTTATCTAAATTAGAATACGCTTGCACCATAAATAACTGACCTATTTTTTCATCAATAGACATATTACTCATAATACTATCTACCCAAATTTCTTGAGCTTCGTAATCTTTTGTTCTAAGTGGATCTATAGTTTGCGATTGCATTTTAACTGCAAATACAAACAAAAATAATAGCAATATTTTGTTCTTCATATTCTTTTCAATGTAATTTTTTGGGCGTTTAAATAGGCTTTCGCTACTCGCTTTCTTTTAGGTTTGTTCTCCAAACAATTTTTCTTCTTTTGTCAGAAAATTTATTAGAACATTCACCTAAAAAAGAGCTCAAACAAACCGTTCTATCTTTAACTGAGCACACTTGTTAAAGTAATTTTTATACCAAAAATCGGTTGTGCCAACTTTCTTTTGCAGCAACTTCCCATTTATTTTCGAAATCTTCTTTTGTATTTACCATGTTATTAAAAACAATAGTTTCTGCATGTATTTTTTTCTCTTTGGCAAACTTTTGAAAATCTGGTAACTTTACTAAATTAATGGTATCATTATCTTTAAAAGATACATTCATTTTATTCATTAAATCTAGCCCTAATTCTTTTTCTAATTCCTGTACAAAACGCACAGAACTATCTATAGAGCAACCAGAAACACTGTTAAAACTCTCGTCTACAGCTAACACTAAAAACTGATTGTATTTAATGGTAAACGATCCTTTTAAATTATCGCCATGTCGTGTCCAAGAATTTATAAAATCTTCTGCTTTTGTAGAAATAAACTCAATATCTGTATTATTAAATTCTCTGTCCGATTGATAAATCCAAACTCGAGAATTATTTGGTAAATTTTTATATTCTGTAAACATATTCTTTTTGATGTTTAGTTATTTAATTTGTAAGTTTTAAAGATATAGCAGGCGCATACTTACTATAATGTTTTACTTTACTTAAGCCCCATTTTCGCCAATTACCTCCAACATAAAAATATAAATCATTCACTTTCTTTTTAGGATACTTTGTAAAACCAACAACTGGCGAATAAAATACTTTCGCATTTTTATCTACTTCATTTTTACCGTATTCGTTAAAAGGAATAAATAATTTTTCGAATGCAACAAACAAGCCATTTTCTGGCATTTCAATATCGTATTCTTCTAAATCCACAATCAATTTTAACTCTCCTTCTTTTAAAATTAAAGGTAAATTTACTTTTAGTAAATCGTTTTTAGGCAAACCTGTTTTTTTATCCTTATCAAAAATTCTAAATCTAAATTTAGATTGATTAGAGTGTCTTTTAGAAAAATGAATTTCTATTGTAGAAATATAACTACAACATTTATTTTTCTTACTACTAGGAAAATATTTAGCAATCATTCTCATTCCTGAAGAATGAATCCCTTCTACTTTCTTTTTAACTTCATCTAAAACAACTTCTTTGTTTATTTTTTTTGTTAAAACAATTTCATCTAAAACTTCTACATTCGATTTTAGATACACTGTTTTTTTAAACAAGTCTTTTGCAAAAACAATAGTGTCTTTATAATTTAAGCAAGAAATATGGATTTTATTTTCTAAATATTTTTTATCTATAAGTAAATCAAATTTTCCATTTTCTTGAGATGAAATTCCTTTATCAGAATTTAAAAAACTAATGTTTGCATACACAACTGGTTCTTTTGTATCAAAATCTAATAACGTTCCGTTAAAATTTATTTTCTGACTAAATAATTGCGAACTAATTAATAAGAGGAAAAGTATCTTTTTCATATAACAATTCGATGTATTTTTTTTTTAAACTTCTCTCGAAGTAACATTAATATTCTATCTTAAATTAAACTTCTGCTGTAAAGCTTGTAATTTTTCTGCGTCAGACATTTTTACTTTCGGAGCTGTCATTCTTTCTTTAATAGCTTTTAGCACCTTTTTTGTGTATAACGGAAAATCTGCATTCTGAATCCAATTATTATAACCTGGGTTTTCTTTAAAAACCTCTTCTACAGTTCTGCCTTTGTATTTACCGAAAGAGAAAATTTCCTGATCTTCATCATTCATTAAAATAAAACCAGCAAAATCTGCTCTTTTTCCATGTGTAGAATATTCGCTTAATGCATCTACATCTTTACCAATATCTTCATACTTATCTAATTGTGCTAACAAGATTTCATACGTAGCATTGGTATCTGCTTCTGCTCCATGAGCGCCTTCTAATTCTTTACCACAATAAAACTGATAACCTGCACTTAATGTTCGTTGTTCTTTTTTATGAAAAATAACTTGTACATCAATGGCCTTTCTATCATTCATATCAAAATCTATACCAGCACGCATTAATTCTTCTGCTAATAAAGGAATATCGAAACGATTAGAATTAAAACCAGCTAAATCGCAACCTGCAATCATTTCGCTTACTTTAGAAGCTAATTCTTTAAAAGTTGGTTCTGTAACTACTTTTTCGTTTGTAATTCCGTGAATTTCTGATGATTCTTTTGGAATCTCCATTTCTGGATTTACTAACCAGGTTTTACTTTCTTTATTTCCGTTAGGAAAAACTTTTAAAATAGATATTTCTACAATTCTATCTGCAGCAATATTTACTCCTGTTGTTTCTAAATCGAAAAATACAATTGGTTTTGTTAAGCTTAAGTTCATTATTATTATTCTTAAAAATTATAAAAGTATAAAGTTTTAAAAGTAAAAATCTGTTTCCATAATTTTAACTTTAATACTTTACAACTTTTAAACTTAGTTTCTATTCGTTATCTAATTGCGCTTTAAAATCGTCTAATTGTGCAACTAATTTTGGCGACAATGTAGGTTCTTTAAAATTATATTTTTTTAATTCTTCTAATAATATTTCTGCTAAAATTAATCTTGCAGTAGGTTTATCATCTGCAGGCACTACAAACCAAGGTGCGTTTTCTTTAGAAGTTTTATTTAATAAATCTTCATAACAAAACATGTACTTATCCCACAGTTTTCGTTCTTTTAAATCTCCATCAGAAAATTTCCAATTTTTTTCAGGAATATTTAACCTTCTTAATAATCTATTTTTTTGCTCATCTTTAGATAAGTTTAAAAAGAATTTTAAAACAATGGTTCCGTTTTTAACCAAATGGTTTTCAAAATCATTAATTCTTTCCATTCTATCATGATAAAACGCATCATCTAAGTCTTCTATTTTTTTTACAGAAGGTATGTTTTCTCCAAAAATATAACCAGGATGCACTCTTGTTACCAACACATTTTCATAATGAGTTCTATTAAAGACACCTATTTTTCCTTTTGCTGGTAAAGCAATATAATGCCTCCACATAAAATCGTGTTTTAACTCTAATTCTGTAGGCACTTTAAAACTATGTACTTCTACACCCGTAGCATTAAAATCTTTAAAAACTTCTCTTATTAAACTGTCTTTGCCCGATGTATCCATTCCTTGTAAGCAAATAAGCGCAGCATATTTACCTTCTGCATACATAGCATTTTGTAATTCGCTTAACTTTCTTCTTACTTTTTTAAGTCCTTTTTTGGCATCTTCCACAACTTCTTTTGTAGAAAAATCTTCTAGATTTATAGTACTCTTAACTTTATATTTTTCTAAATCCATCATCATTCTAATTAATGTTTAAAGATAAAAAAAATAGTGGGTTTCCCATTGATTTTCTCTTGGCTTTTATCAATTAAAATGATAATTTTTTCATAAAATTTTCATCTTAATTTTTAATCTTTAAAACATGAAAAAAACAGTTATCATTCAAGGAAGTTCTAATAGCTTAGGCAACACACATAAAATAATTAGTTATTTAAATAAAGACAATGTATTTGATGTTATCGATTTAAAAACAAAGAACATTGGTGCTTTTGAATATGATTTTTCTAATGCAGATGATAATTTTTTACCATTAATGGAAGAAATAATAGCTAAATATGATACTATAATTTTTGCAACGCCCGTTTATTGGTATGCAATGAGCGGTACTTTAAAACATTTTTTTGATAGAATGTCTGATTTATTACACCACAAAAAAGATTTAGGCAGACAGTTACGTGGTAAGAAAATGGCAATGATAAGTAACTCTGGAGAAGATGACTTAAAAAACGGATTTACAATGCCATTTATAGAAAGTGCAAAGTATTTAGGAATGCAGTATTTAGGAGATACACATACTTGGTTTTCTGGTGATGAAATAGCTGAAGAAGCTAAAGTAAGAATTGATGCTTTTAGAGAATTGTTTTAATTTGTTTCTAAAAAAACTAGAACTTAGTTACACTAGTTATAATATTGAAGCTAATAAATAAATAGCTTAAATTGCATCTCATTTCATCACAATAATTATATAAGGTTTTAACCAAAATTTAAAAAAAATGAAAATAGCACCATTTTTAACCTTTGTTGGCAACCAATGCGGCAAAGCAGCAGAAGCGATAAATTTATACACATCTATTTTTCCTAATTCAGAAATTAAAAGCATTACAAAATACCAAGAAGGTGAAGCTGGTGGCACGCCAGATCTTATAAAATATGGTGTTTTTACATTAAACAATACCCAATACAAAGTTTCCGAAAGTAATTACAAACACGCTTGGTCTTTTACACCAGCAGTATCTTTGTTTGTAGACTGTACCACAGAAAATGAGATAGATACTTTATTTAAAGAACTTTCATCTAACGGTGGTAAAGTAATGATACCTCTTGATAATTACGAATCTGAAAATTACGGATTTGG
>CAJQQH010000127.1 GCA_905480405.1 uncultured Polaribacter sp.
TAAATAAACAAAAGACATACAATACCTACTATTAGGTATATTTCTATTTATCCAATAAATTAAAAGCCTTTGCGTATTGGTACCAATCAAAAAGAGATTTTAGATCGAGTTTTTGTTTTATTTTTTTTCTATGACAACCAACAGTTGTTGCTTCAATAAAAAGTAACTTCCCTATTTCTTTAGAAGAATAACCATTAACAACTAGATTAAAAACTTCTACTTCTTTATTGGTTAAGGAGTTGAATTTTCCACTATTACTTTTTTTGAATTCCTTTTCTAATAAAAGATTTTGGGAAAATTTAGCTAACTCAGATAAGTCTTCTAAACCTAAATTATAAAAACGTAAAAAATCTTCAATTAGGTTTATTGGAATTTCGGTATCCTTAATTTGATACTTATTCTCAACGGATATTGGCTTAGTGTAATCATATAATTTTTTAACCCCCATAACTTTTGTTCTTTTTCAATAACAAAATTAATTTGAACTCATAAAAAAAAACCATACTTTAGTATAGTCTTACAATTATCTATGCAAAAACTACTACTTTTTATTATTTGTCTGTTTATTTTTTCTTGTAATACATTTAATGAAGACAAAACAGATGAGTTTCAAAAAGAAATTACTTTTCTTAATACTAAAAGTGATTCTCTAACAATTAAAGACATACTCTTACTTTATAAAAAAGGAGATTTTTCTATACCTATAGGAACAAACGTTTTTCATAATCTTGAAAACTTAGAAAATACTTGGTTACACTTTAATACTAAAAACATAAATGAAGATCATTTTTTAAGTATTTGGAGTACTTACCTAAAAACAAGTCAAATTTATATTGCAGACAAAGATTCTTTAGTAACTTTAGAAAATCATCAAAGATACCTTCCTTTAAACAAAAGGAACACACATTATAGATTGCCTACTTGGAAGATTGAGAAAAAACATTCGAATACCGATATTTTTATCAAATTAAATGATAGTGATAGATATACTACTAGTTTAAAGTTTCTCTTTTTAAATCAAAACGATTTTTTAAAACTATCACAAACTGATAGCTATTTTACAATGGCAATTATTATTTTTTTAGTAATTCTTGCTTTAATTATTATAATTTTATTTGCAACACAAAAAAGAAATGTAATGCTTTGGTATGCAGGTTATATTTTCTTTGTTATAACAGATTATATGGTTTTTAAAGGGATTTGGGACAATGAAATACTGTTTTCAAATGCATTTTTATTTGAAAACCTAAAATCTATTGCACAAGCTTCATGTGTTTTTTTTGCTTCCATGTTTTTCTCAAAATTTTATCCGTTTGATAAAAAAACTAAAATCTATGCTCAACTATTTAAGATAATTGCAATCACATCTTTATTTGTTATACTTGTTTTTGCCTTTAATTTTTTTATAAACAATCCTGTTTTTGAATTATACTGGTTGTGGATTATTCTTAGAGTTTGTGTGTTATTTATAATTATTACACATTTAGTTTTAATCATAAAAAAAGTTTTACCTACTTATTTAGGAATCGCTTTTTTACTATCAACAGTTTTCTCTTTAATTCATTTTAACATGGAACCCTCTGTAAATGTGGGATTACAAGGAGCTGTAATTATAGAAAACTTCTTTTATATGGTTACCGTACTGGAAACTGTGTTGGTTACTTTTTATATTATAAACGAAATCGTAAAAGAAAAAATGCTGGCAGTTAAATTACGTCAAGAAAATTTAGAATTACGTAACAATTTTCAGAACACATTATTAAAAAGTCAACATCAAGAACGAAACAAACTGGTTGGTAACGTACACGATACTTTTGGCGGGTATTTAGAAGCATTAAAATTACGTTTGCTCCAAAAGAATGAAAATACTCCAGAAAAAGTACAAGAAATCTTAGATGCATTTTACAAAGATTATAGATATCTACTAAACAGTTTATATGCTCCAAAAGTAAACTCTGAAAACTTTGTGGAAAATTTAATTGATTTTTGTGAAAAATTAAATAACCTTTCAGAGAGTAAAATAAGTCATCAGTTTATATTAGAAAACAGCGAATTATCACAAGAGAAATGTCTGCATTTATACAGAATTATATCTGAACTTGTTACCAATGCAATTAAACACGCAAAAGCTTCAGAAATAAAAATTGATATTAAACAAAATAACCTTAACGAAATTATTTTACAAGTAAAAGATAACGGAATTGGCTTTGAAACTGACAGTATAAAACAAAAAGGTTTTGGTTTAAATAGCATAAAACAAAGAGTAGAACAAATAGGCGCAGCAATAAATATTGATTCAAATAGTTTAGGAACAAATATTAAAATAACAATTCTAAAAAATGAGTAAAAACCCAATAAGAGTAGTTATTGCAGATGATAACCGTTTCTTTTGTGATGCTCTAAAAGACAGCTTAAATAATCACAAAGAACTGAATGTAATCAACACATTTACGACATTAAATGAGCTGATAAATTTCACAAATCTTCATAATTTAGATGTGCTCGTTTTGGATGTGAATTTTAACGGGGAAAGTTCATTAGATTTTATAAATAAAATTAGAATTAAAGAATCTAATTTCAAAATTATTGCATTGACCACAATGAATAATAATTTTATTAAACAAAAAGCATATTTAAATGGTATAGACTTTTTTATAGGAAAAGATACCGATTTAGCTAATTTTAAGGATGAAATTATCAATTGTTTTTATAGTAATTTAACAGCTATAGAAATAAAATCTAAAAAAATTAAAATAGGAAATTACATTTTTACTAAAAGAAAACTAGAAATTATTCAGGCATTATATATTCATTCGGATAAAAAAGAAAAAGAACTTTCTACCATATTAAATATTACAGAAAGTTCTTTAAAATCTCACAAAAGAGAGCTCTTTGAAATTACAAATACAAAAAGTACACCTGAACTTATTAAGTTTGGAATTCAAAATGGATTAATAGTAGCTTAACCAATAATTTGAGCAGCATGTGCCTTGGTTTTTACTTTTAAAATAATATCTTCAATAATTCCTTCTTCATCAATAACAAAAGTAGTTCTATGAATTCCATCATATTCTCTACCCATAAATTTCTTTGGTCCCCAAACATTAAATGCTTCAATAACTATTTTCTCTTCGTCAGCTAATAATGGAAAAGGTAATTCGTGCTTATTAATCCAATTTTGTTGTCTTTTTGCAGAATCTGCACTTACACCCAAAACATCATATCCTTTTGCTAAAAAAGATTGATAATTATCCCGTAAATCACATGCTTCATTAGTACAACCAGGTGTACTTGCTTTTGGGTAAAAAAATAGTACAAGTTTTTTACCCGTATAATCAGTTAATTTAATGGTATTACCTGCATTATCTTTTGCTTCAAACTGTGGAGCCTTATCTCCTATTTTAAGTGATGTCATTTTTTTTATTTAAGTAACAAAGATACAAAGGAACAAAGTATTTATTAAAGCTAAAATAAATAAGCTTTCAAATATAACTTTGTAACTTGCAGGCTTTGAAACTTTGTAACTTAAAAAAATGACCAAACAAGAAAAAGTACAATTTGTAATAGACACACTAGAAGAAAAGTACCCAGAAATCCCTATTCCTTTAGATCATAAAGATCCTTACACATTGTTAGTTGCTGTTTTATTATCTGCACAATGTACAGATGTTCGTGTAAATAAAATTACACCTTTACTATTCGCTAAAGCGGATAATCCTTTTGACATGGTTAAAATGTCTATAGAAGAAATAAAAACTATTATTAGACCTTGTGGATTATCGCCAATGAAATCTAAAGGTATTTATGGTTTATCAAAAATATTAATTGAAAAATATAATGGAGAAGTACCACAGAGTTTTGAAGGTTTAGAAGAATTACCTGCTGTAGGTCATAAAACAGCGAGTGTTGTAATGAGTCAAGCTTTTGGGGTTCCTGCTTTTCCTGTAGATACACATATTCATAGACTTATGTGGCGTTGGAATTTAACAAATGGAAAAAATGTAACTCAGACTGAAAAAGATGCAAAACGTTTATTTCCAAGAGAATTATGGAACGACTTGCATTTACAAATTATTTGGTATGGACGTGAATATTCACCTGCAAGAGGTTGGAATTTAGATAAAGACATTATTACAAAAACTATAGGTAGAAAAACCGTTTTAAATGAATATTATAAAAGCTATAAATAAATTATAAAAAAAAGCCTCAACGTTAGTTGAAGCTTTTTCCTCTCTTAATTCAAATTCAATTCAATGAAATCTTTTGATTTGGTTTTTACAATAGTTAACGACTTGGAAAAATTAATCAAAAATTGAACTGTTTCTTGTTTAGGTTGCATCTGAAAATCAGAAGACTTTTTAAAGTAAATTTGCATCATATAGTTAATTTAATAAGCTGGTTATAAAATGTTAACGATACTAATTTACATTTATTGTTAGTTCACTAAAATAATTTTATGTTTCTCTATTAACTTACGCATATTAATTAATGCATAACGCATTCTACCTAAAGCTGTATTTATACTAACACCTGTATTTTCGCTAATTTCTTTAAAACTCATATCTTTATACATACGCATTACCAAGACCTCTTTCTGCTCTTCTGGCAATTCTTTTACAAGCTCTCTAACATCGGCATAAATCTGTTCTTGTATTAATTGTTTTTCTGCGTTAAGACTTCCATCACCTAAAACAGAAAAAATATCAAACTCGTCTGTATTTTTAAAAGATGGCATTCTATTTGTTTTTCTAAAATGATCTATAACCAAATTATGAGCAATTCTCATAACCCAAGGTAAAAACTTACCCTCTTCGTTATAATTTCCTTTTTTTAAAGTTCTTATTACTTTAATAAAAGTATCCTGAAAAACATCTTCTGTAATATCTCTATCTTGTACTTTACTGTATATAAAACTAAACAATCTTTGTTGATGTCTTTTTATTAAAACCCCTAAAGCTGCTTCTTTACCCTGTATATAGTTACTTACTAAAGTACTGTCTGAAATTATTTTTTTTTGCACCATAATTACTTTTAAAGAACTAGATGTTCTTCTTATTTATTAAAAATATTAATAATTTAAAAGTAATTTTAACCTATATGCGTCTAATTTTGTGATTATTAAGTAATCAAATATAGAATTTATTTTTAAAATAACAAATTATTTAACAAAATCAATCTCAAACTTTTTTTACATCGATTAAATTAGTGGTATTTTTATCACTTATATTTTTAAAAATGAAAACTGATATTTCTACTGTAAATCCGAAAGAAAACATCATCATAAAAGGTGCTAAACTGCACAATTTAAAAAATATTGATGTTGTAATACCTAGAAATAAATTAGTAGTAATTACTGGTCTTTCTGGTTCTGGTAAATCTTCTTTAGCTTTTGATACTTTGTATGCAGAAGGCCAAAGACGTTATGTAGAAAGCTTAAGTTCTTATGCTCGTCAGTTTTTGGGTAAATTACACAAACCAAAAGTAGATTATATAAAAGGTATTGCACCAGCAATTGCTATTGAGCAAAAGGTAAACTCTACAAATCCACGTTCTACTGTAGGAACTAGTACAGAAATTTACGATTATATTAAATTACTGTATGCTAGGATTGGTAAAACCTACTCTCCTATTTCTGGTAAAGAAGTAAAAAAAGATACTGTTTCTGATGTTGTTAAATTTGTAAAAGAATTTAATGATAAAACAAAATTATTATTACTTGCACCAATTGTTATTGATGAAAATCGTGATTTAAAAACACTTTTACAAGTATTAGAACAACAAGGTTATGCACGATTAAAATGGAATGATAAAGTATATAGAATTGGAGCTTTTCCTCTAGAAGATTTTAAAAACGAACCTTTATTTTTAGTAGTTGATAGAATTGTAACCAAAAATGATGAAGATTTTTACAATCGTTTAGCAGATGCTGTACAAACTGCATTTTTTGAAGGAAAAGGAATTTGTTTTATAGAAAACCTAGAAGACAATAAAGTTGCTGAATTTAGTAATAAATTCGATTTAGATGGAATGTCTTTTTTAGAACCAAATACTCATTTATTTAGTTTTAATAATCCATATGGAGCTTGTCCAACTTGCGAAGGTTATGGAAATGTAATTGGTATTGATGAAGATCTAGTAATTCCAAATACAGGCTTATCTATTATGGAAGATTGTATTTTTCCGTTTAAAACACCTTCTTATATACATTATAAAGAAGAGTTAATTTCGGTAGCATACCAATTTAACATTCCTATTCACAAACCTTGGTTTAAACTTACAGAAATACAAAAAGAACTTGTTTGGGAAGGAAATAAATCTTTTAATGGAATACATCATTTCTTTACTGTTTTAGAAGAAAAAAGCTATAAAATTCAGAATAGAGTAATGCTTTCTCGTTATAGAGGTAAAACAAAATGTACTTCATGTAACGGAAAACGTTTAAGACACGAAACTAATTTTGTAAAGATAAATGAGAAAACTATTTCTGATTTAGTAACCTTACCTTTAGATGAGTTAGCTGTATTTTTCAAAAAATTAAAACTAGACAAATACCAAGAAAAAATTGGAAAACGTTTATTAACAGAAATAAATAATCGCTTACAATTTCTTACAAATGTTGGTTTATCTTACTTAACAATTAACAGAACATCTAACACACTTTCTGGTGGCGAAAGTCAGAGAATAAACTTAGCAACTTCATTAGGTAGTTCTTTAGTTGGCTCTATGTATATTTTAGATGAACCTAGTATTGGTTTGCATCCAAAAGATACAGAGCGCTTAATTGGTGTTTTAAAAGATCTACGAGATTTAGGAAACACGGTTGTGGTTGTAGAGCACGACGAAGATATTATGAAAGAAGCAGATTACATCATAGATATTGGCCCAGAAGCTGGTACTTTTGGTGGCCATGTAGTTGCTGAGGGTAATTTTAAAGAAATCTTAAAATCAGATTCATTAACTGCAAAATATTTAAATGAAGATCTAAAAATAGAAGTGCCTACTAAACGTAGAACTTCTAAAAATAAAATTCAAATTATTGGTGCAAGAGAAAACAATTTAAAAAATGTAGATGTTACATTTCCACTTAATTGTTTATCTGTAATTACAGGAGTTTCTGGCTCTGGAAAAAGTACATTGGTAAAAAGTATTTTGTATCCAACAATGCAAAAAAAATTGATTGGTTATGGAGATAAAATCGGTCAACACACAGAGGTAAAAGGAGATTTTGGCACTTTAAAACATGTAGAATTTATAGATCAAAATCCTATTGGGCGTTCTTCTCGCTCAAATCCTGTTACGTACATAAAAGCGTATGATGATATTAGAGCACTGTTTTCTAATCAGAAACTATCATCAATTAGAAACTACAAACCCAAACACTTTTCTTTTAATGTAGAAGGTGGTCGTTGTGAGGTTTGTAAAGGTGAAGGAGAGGTTACTATTGAAATGCAATTTATGGCAGATGTACATTTAGAATGCGATGTTTGTAACGGAAAACGCTTTAAAAAAGAAGTTTTAGAAGTAAAGTTTGATGACAAATCTATAGATGACATCTTAAACCTAACTATTGATGATGCTGTTGCTTTTTTCTCTGAAAATTTAGTTCCTAAAATAGCGAATAAACTAAAACCTTTACAAGATGTAGGTTTGGGTTATGTAAAGTTAGGACAATCTTCTTCTACGCTATCTGGTGGGGAGGCACAACGTATAAAACTAGCTTCCTTTTTAGTAAAAGGAAACACAAAAGACAAAGCGTTGTTTATTTTTGATGAACCAACTACAGGCTTACATTTTCATGATATTCAAAAATTATTAGCATCATTTAATGCATTAATAGAAAAAGGACATTCTATTATTGTTATTGAACACAATATTGAGTTAATTAAATGTGCCGATTATATAATTGACTTAGGTTTAGAAGGTGGTAAAAATGGTGGAGAACTTATTTTTGAAGGAACACCTGAAGAATTAGTACAAAACAAAAAATCTTATACTGCAAAGTATTTGACAGATAAATTGGTGTTTTAAATTATAAAAATAGAAAATAAAACTTATATAGATTCTAGAGGTTATCGTAGATTAACGGATTCTGATAAATTAGTTCATAGATCTTTAAGTTTAAAAGGCGGAGAAATTGTTCATCATATTGATAGAAAAAAATAAAATAATTCTCCAAGAAATTTATAAGCTTTAAAAACTCAGATTACTTAACAATAAAAAGAACTTTTCGAAGAAGCTGGCATTAACAGTAGAAAAATAAACCTTTTTTAGTTGATGAAAAGCTGATGTATAAAAAGGATAATAATTGGTTATTATCAAAAAAAGGAAAAGAAAAGTTTGGAGGAATTCAAAAAGATGGGCAATATGGCGGTTTTGTAATTTGGCCTGAAGAAATGATTACTTATATTGATGATAATTTTCACTAAAATAAGCACCAACTTAACTAACAAAAAATAATTTAATTAGAATAATTGCACTTATCCCCATTTTAACTATAACGACATCTATTACAGCTTGTTATCATTTAAAAAATGGAAAAACTTATATTAAATTAATGTATTAGTACAATCAGACAATAATGTTTTTTTTATCCTGGAAAAAGAATTGTTAAATATATACTATGATGTGTATTTACGTTCTTTTGCTAAAAATTCTAAAGAAAAAGATTAACAAAACTAGTTGTTTATAATCAAGGTTATTTTTTTTAACGAATTCTAATTCATCTTACACGAATTCTAATACAGACAAAATTTAACTCAAGTTCCATTTTACTTTTACAGTGTATTAACATTTAAAAAAGTAGAAATCATGAACACATCATTAAGAAATTTAGTAATTATAGCTTATGTTATTTTAGTATCAATCTCATTTGTAAGTTGTAATAACACAAAAGAAACTAAACCTGAAAAAGAAATTGCAAAAACATTAAAAGAAAGCAATAAAGAGTACACAGTTAAAAAAGAATTTGAAGTTAGAAAACCTATCGTTTTTATTGCTGGTTTTGATAAAGGTGATGAAAACTACTACAACAATGCAAGAATATTTTTTAAAGAACAAAAATTTGAAATTGTAGAAGATAAATATTCTTTAGAAGAAATTATAAGTTGGTTAAATAAGAATGAAGTTAAAAATCCGTATGGAGAAATTCACATCGTAAACAAAAGCAATCCATATAAAGGAATGACATTAGAAACTGTAATTAATGGCGAAAAAATTACTACAGAGTCTTTAAGAAGAAGTGTTACAAAAGGAACCTTACCAATCTTAAATGAAAGTGTTAATGCCAATTCTAAAATTATTTTTCATGCGAATGGTATAGGTAAGAATATCGAATTAATGAATACTTTTAAAGATGCTTTTTGTGCAGATGAACTACCAAACGTTATCGCGTCTCCTTATTTCTCTGTATTTGATGGCGAATTTACAAAACATTATTTAGCAAAACCTTATTATGTATTTTACCCAACGGCTAACTCACCTGGAAAGACAGACTTATCCAAAGAAATTTCTAAAAAATATTCTGAAGAAAAAGACATTGATTGGTTTGAAGCTCTAAATAATGAAGAAGAAAGGTTTATTGGAGAAGCATACACAACTCAATTTACAATACCAGTTAAATTCGAACTAGATTACCATAATTCTGATGATGAAATTCCTACATTCGAAATTCAAGAAGAAGTAATGGATTTTATTGAACAAAAAGAAGAATTATTTTCAAAAATTAAAACACTAAACATTCCGTTAGAAAAATTTAGATGGACCTGGAGTTTAAAAAACAGTAAACTAACTATTAAAGGTAAAACCACAGGATTAGTTGTTTTAAAGCCACTAATTAAACCTTATGGAGAATTAGAACACATTAAGCCAGATACAAATAACAAACGTTTATATGCCATGAATTAAGTAAAAAGGAGGATGTAGTTTTGCAAACGTCATTATACAATATTACGTATAATGACGTTTTAATTAGTAAGTTTGTTTTATGATGATTTTCAAAAAAATTAATTTCATACTTTTTTTCCTACTTCTTGTAGAGCTGCAAGCACAAGAGAATACAATTAAACACTTTACAGTTAACAATGGTTTATCTAGTAATAATGTTTTAAACATTGTACAAGATGAAATTGGTTATTTATGGATTGCTACAAATAATGGTTTGTTAAAATTTGATGGTGCTAACTTTACAGAAATAAACAAGTTAAAAACTACTGGTTTAAATGTTGAAAAAAACACTATTTATGCGGGTTTAGAAAAAGGGTTATCAATTATAGAAAATGGAAAATCACTTTTTTTTGAATCTAAAAAAACATTAAAAACAATTCATATCAACAATCATATTTTTGTAGCTACAGTTCAAGGCATTTACAAATTAGAAAAAAACTATTTACAACCACTTCAAATAAATACAAAAATAGATTACTCTATTATTAATGATATTATTTATATTAATGATTCTTTCTACATTGCCACAAATAAAGGCCTTTGGAGCATAAAAAATTTAATAAATCCTAAAAAATCACATAGAATAATTAAAGACAACATAGTTGCTTTAACAAAATTTAATAACAATATTATTGCCGCAACTTTAGATAATGGAGTATTTATTGTTAATGAAAAATCAGTTAAAAAAAATATTAAAACCCATACAAATATAACATCTACAAAGAAACTTAAAAATGAAATTTGGGTTACTTCTAAAACAGACGGAATTGAAATATACGCTCTTCCCTCCTTTTCTTTCAAGCACAAAATTAACAAATATAATTCTTTACAAACCAACAATATTAATATGGTTTATAAAGACAAACAAAATACAACTTGGATTGCGTCTAAAAACGGATTGTATTCTTTAACTAATATTAGAGTAAATAATACAACTAAAAAACCACAAATATATTTTGAAAAATCATTCATAAATCATCAAAATATTGATTCAATTTTAAACACAACTAACCAATTAAAACTCTCTCCTACTGAAAACAATATATCCATTGGTTTTAAAACTGTAGATTTATTACAGACAAATAAAATTAATTATAGATACAAATTAAATAATACGTTTTCTACTTGGTCTACAAATAATAATGTACAATTAGCCAATTTAAATGCAGGTAACTACACTTTAGAAGTACAATCTAAAGTTGGAGAAAAGTTAAGTAACTTAAAATCCATTTCATTTATCATAGCTAAACCTATTTATAAAGAAACGTGGTTTATAATGATAATAATTATATTCACTTTATTATTACTATATTTTTTAGTAGATTTCTATATTAAAAAAAACAACAAGAAAAACAAAAATAAAATTGATGCTTTAAAACTAGAAAACCATTTACTATCATTAGAACAAAAAGCATTACAATTACAAATGAACCCTCATTTTATATTTAATGTCTTAAATGGTATTAAAGCACTAGGAAACTCTGGTAAAACAGACAAATTAAATAAAACAATTTCTCAATTTTCAGTTTTATTAAGAAGTATTTTAAGTAACTCTAGAAAAGAAGAAATTAGTTTAAAAGAAGAAATAAATTCTTTAAAAAACTATATTGAATTAGAGCAAAGTATGAGTTCTAAAACATTTGAATATACTATAAAAACAGATTTAAAAAATATTGATATTGAAGAAGTTTTAATTCCAACGATGTTAATACAACCTTTTATTGAAAATGCTATAAAACATGGATTTCAAACACATAAAAAAGGAAAAATTACAATTAATTTTGAAATAAAGAATACTTTTTTAAATTGTTCTATTATAGATAATGGAATTGGAATTCATCAATCAATGAAACAGAAACCAAACACAGACCATACTTCTGTTGCCCTAAAAGTATCTAAAGAACGAATTAAAAATATATCAGTAAAAAACTCATTTTCAATTGATGAAATCATTGAAAGCACAAATATAAAAGGCACAAAAGTTTGGTTTAAAATTCCTTTAAAACAGATTACTAATGGAGAGACGAAAGTTTATAAAAAAAACAGCTTTAGGTAGTTTAAGTTTAGGCTTAATTGGCGGTATTTATTCTTGGCAAATAGAGCCTTTTTGGTTAGAATTTGTACACAAAAAAATGCCTATTAAAAATTTACCGGACAACTTAATTGGTAAAACGTTAATTCAAATTAGCGATATACATGTTGGTAATAGATTCAATTATCAATATATAATAGATTCATTTGCAAAAGCAAAAACATTTAATCCAGACTTTGTAGTTTATACAGGAGATTTTGTAGATTATGATACTAAAGAACAATTTACACAGTTAAAAGAAGTTTGTAAACATATTGTAACAGGAAAATTAGGTACTGCTGGTATTTTAGGTAATCATGATTACGGACATGATTGGATTGAGCAAGAAGTTGCAGACAACATTACTTCTATTCTTGAAGAAGTAGGTGTTAAAATCTTAGGTAACGAAGAGCATAATTTTAACGGATTAAATATAATAGGAATAGATGATTTTTGGGGATTAAACTTTAATCCAAAAAAAATTATGGATAAGTACAATCCTATAAATGCAAATTTAGTATTGTGTCATAACCCAGATGTTTGTGACTTGGATGTTTGGAATAGTTATAAAGGATGGATTTTAGCAGGTCATACTCATGGCGGGCAAGTAAAACCTCCATTTTTAAACCCTCCAATTTTACCTGTAAAAAACAAAAAATACAATGCAGGAGAAATTGATTTAAATGATGGAAGAACTTTATATATAAACAGAGCTTTAGGAAATCTTTACCAAGTACGTTTTAATGTAAGGCCAGAAATAACTGTATTTAAACTAGAAAAGAAATCTTAGAGATGAAAAAAATAACATCAATTGTAGTAGATGATATCCCAGAAGCATTAGAAATGTTATGTAGAGATCTTGAGCATAATTTTTCTGAAATAGAAATTATAGGTAAAGCATCAAGTGTAATTGAAGCGGCTAAGTTATTACATAAAAAACAACCAGACATTCTTTTTTTAGATATTATGTTAGGAGATGGCACTGGGTTTGATATTTTAGAAATTGTACCCAATTTACAATCAAAAATTATTTTTGTAACCGCAAGTGATGAATTTGCAATTAAGGCGTTTAAATTTGCCGCAATAGATTATATTTTAAAACCATATTCTAATGAAGACTTGGCTAATTCTATTTCAAAAGCAAAAAAACAAATAAAGCCTAACAAAGAACAATTATCAGTATTACAAGACTCTATAAACAATTCTAATACAAATAACCAAAAAATATCTTTACATACGTCAGATAAAATACTTGTAGTGCAATTAACAGATATTATTCGTTGTAAGTCTGATAACAATTATACTACATTTCATTTAGAGAATGGGCAAAAAATATTGGTTTCTAAAACACTAAAATATTATGCAGATATGTTAAGAGAACATCATTTTTTAAGAGTTCATCAAAGTCATTTAATTAATACAAAATATATAAAAGAGTTTATAAAAACCGATGGAGGTTATATTATACTAAAGAATAAATGTAGTATACCTGTATCTACAAGAAAAAAAAATGAAGTTATTGAAATGCTAAATCTTATTAGATAATTATCATTTGTAGTAAATTTTCACTATATTTGAATACAGTTAAAATAATTGTTATGAAAACTAAGCATCAGGAAAGAGCTGACCGAGTTATTCAAGTATTTAATGACTCTAACTTAAATCAAAGAGGTTTCTCTGAGTTGATTGGAGTTTCTCAACAATTAGTTAGTGCTGTTATAAATTACAAGAAAAAACCAAATGAAACAATTTTATTTGGTATTATCGATAATATTACAACTATAGATCCAATTTGGTTAATTACTGGAATTGGAGAATACAAAAACAACAGTTTTACAAAATCTGAGATATCAAATTCTATTGAAGATCAGATTCAGGATATTGTTGAGAAGCAATTTAAAAAACTCTCTTTAGAGTTAAATCAAAAAATTTCAAATATTGAAGAGTATGTCAAAAAAACTAATGCAAAAAATGTTTTGCGTAGAATAGATCAGGATAGCTCAAACTTAGTCCCCCAACTTAATAAAAAAGAGCGTAAAAAGCTACGAGGCTAACCCTTTAATATTTGAAACAGCTTCTAATTTATAGTTGATTAAATTAATTAGAAAATTTAAAGTTTCACAATCCATATCCTTATTATAAAACTCTAAAACAGAGATAGACTTTAAAGTAGCTTCACGGTACTCTACAGCATGTTTTTCAACAGGAATTACTTGTTCGTAAAACAAAGAAAAATAATCTATTATATTATTAAAATAAATCTTATCAGATTCATTTACAGTGTTCTTAAATTTTTCTAAAAAATTAACTAAAGATTCTATTCCGCAGAACTCATCAATTTTAGTCATCAATTTATTTTGAAGTGTCATAGTAATAAATGGGGTTTATAAAAATCTAAATTTACAAATCTATTTTTGCATATACAAAAAAAGTCTTCTCATTTCTGAGAAGACTTTGTTTTTTTGGGTGGAAGACGGGACTCGAACCCGCGACACTCGGTACCACAAACCGATACTCTAACCAACTGAGCTACAACCACCATATAATTGCGGGTGCAAATATAATTATTTTTCCTTCTATAAAAAGAAAAAAGTTAAATTAATTTACTTAAATTTTCTACAGCCACGTAACGTTCTGTATTAAAACCTTCTGCATAATCCACTCCTATCAATCTACCTAAATCTTTAGCCCTATAATTTATACTATCAGTAAAATTTCTACTTGTTATAGGTGTCTCTGCTTCATTACTGTTAGGATTATAGAACTGAGAAGAATACGCTAATACAGCTTTAGTCTTTATATCAATAAAACCAGTAACATCAACTACAAAATCTGGCTCAATGTTTTTCCATTGTATGTAGTGATATACTTGTTTTGGTCGCCATTTTTCTTGTTGCATCCCTTCTACTTCTGTTTCAATTTTTAGTAAACCACTTAAAAAACAAGCATCAGAAACTAAGTTACTACCTTTAGGATGATCTATATGCCTATCATCTATTGCATTACATAAAACAACATCTGGCTTATACTTTCTAATCATTTTTATAACCTCTAATTGATGTTCTTTATCATTTAAAAAAAAACCATCAGCAAAACAAACGTTTTCTCTAACACTAATTCCTAATATTTTAGCAGCATTTGCTGCTTCTTTATCTCGTAAATCAGCAGAACCTCTAGTACCTAATTCTCCTCTAGTTAAATCTACTATTCCTACTTTTTTACCTAAAGAAATTTCTTTTGCAATTGTGGCTCCACAACCTAATTCTACATCATCAGGATGCGCTCCAAAAGCTAATATGTCTAATTTCATTTATTCTAAATTATTTTAATTTAAAGAAATCTTTTTTATCAAAAAATTATAAAAGACGTTTTAATTATTCTTTAAAACTATATTAATAAACAATATTAAAAAAACAATTTATTAAAATAACTATAAAAAATTATTTATTTCATATAACACGTATTTCTATTTCGTTTTCGTTTACATAAATTAATAAAAAAATCATTGTTTTTTATGATAATCATAAAAATGAACACCATATTGAAAGGATGATATTTATCATAAAAAAGAACCTACAATCAAACTAATTTTACTCCTATAAATTATGAAAATCTTAATAGAATTAGACAACTATGGTTTTAATGCTTTTTATTTTAATAGTTACAATAGGTGTATTTATTTGGGGAAAATACTCTCCAGATGTAGTTGCCTTAGTTTCGATGCTTAGTTTATTTTTATGTGGCATTTTAAATTTAAATGAAACGTTAAGCGGATTTAGCAACCCTACTGTTATTATGATAGCTGCCTTATTTATAATTGGCGAAAGTTTATCTCAAACCGGTTGGACAGCTTTAGCTGGTAAAAAATTAATTGCATTAGCTGGTAAGAGCATTCCAAAATTACTCGTTATTATTACATTAGGCTCAGGTGTATTATCTGGTTTTGTAAGCAATACAGGTACAGTTGCAACTTTATTACCTGCAACAATTTCTTCTGCTTGGAGCATTGGAACTTTACCCTCTAAAATATTAATACCTGTAGCTTTTGGCTCCAACACCGGTGGTCTACTAACACTTACTGGTACACCACCAAACATTATAGTAAATAATACATTAATTGAAGCTGGCTTTGAAGGTTTTTCTTTTTTCGAATTTGGTTTAATTGGCTTACCACTTTTAATTATTGCTGTGTTATATTTTAGATATATTGGTTTTAAGCTTCTACCAAAAAACAAAACCAATAACAAACCAATTAACATAGACACAACATTACATGATTGGATTGAGGTTTATCAAATAGAAAACGATTATTATAGATTAAGAGTTAGATCTGTTTCACCATTAATAAACTCAAAAATTTGTGAATGGGATTTAGAAGAGAAATACAAAGTAAATATAATCCGTTTAAAAAGAAGACATCCTAATAGGTTAAAAGGAACTCAACCATTTATAGAGCTACCAAAAGAAGACACAGAATTAAGATATCATGATATTATTACCGTAAAAGGAAATACTGAAGACATTAATAAATTGATGATCATGTTTAGGCTAGGACTATTAGCAAAAGAGTCTGCAGAAAACGAGCTAAAAAACAATTTAATAAACCAAGAGGTAGGAATGTCTGAAGTTTTAGTAACTCCTAACTCATTATTAGTTGGTAGAGAAATAAAACTACACGAATATTTTAAAAGATATGACATTCAATTATTAGCTACTTCTAGATACAGAAAGCCATATTTAGAAGATAAAATTACAGTAAAATCTGGCGATAGTTTTATTATTAGAGGTCCCTGGGGAAAAATTGAAGAACTTAAAAGTCAGCATAAAAACTTAGTTATAGTTGGTAGTCCTGAAGAAATGCTAAAAGATGTTGCTGACTTAACACCAAAATCTTATATAGCATTAGGAGCATTAATTTTAATGATTTTAATGTTAGTATTTAAAATTGTACCTGGTTCTATTGCTGCTTTAATTTCTTCTGGAATTGTACTTTTTTCTGGTTGCATACCCTTTTCTAAAGCATATAAAGCAATAAGTTGGACAAGTGTTATTATGATAGCTGCAATGATTCCTATGGGGGTTGCCATTCAAAAAACAGGAACTGCAGTAATGATTTCCAATACTATTATAGAAGTATTAGGTACAGAGAATCCAACATTATTATTAGCAGGTCTTTTTTTACTAACCACAGCGTTTAGTCAATTTATAAACAATTCTGCTACCGCTGTTTTAATGGCTCCAATTGTAATATTAACTGCAAGTACATTACAAGTTAATCCTGAGCCATTGCTAATTACAATTGCAATAAGTGCTTCAACTGCGTTTTTAACACCAATAGGAACCACTACAAATGCAATGGTTATGAGCTCTGGTGGATACAAATTTATGGACTATTTAAAAGTTGGATTTCCACTTTTAATACTCTTTTTAGTTACAACGATAATTTTAGTGCCAATAATTTGGCCTTTTTAATAAATCTTGAATAATAAAAACTATAATTAAAATAAATACCATGAAAACTAATAGAAATTTAGAAGTTTACGGATTAAAAGAAGTAACAGCAAATTGGAATTTATCTCCTGAAGAACTACACAAAATAACTGTAGATAAAGGAATGGGTAAAGTAACCAAAAATGGAACTTTAGCTATTAATACTGGTAAATTTACTGGTAGATCACCACAAGATAGATTTATTGTAAAAGATACTTATACTACAGATAAAGTTTGGTGGGGGAAAACCAACAAACCCGTTTCTCAAGAAAACTTCGATAAATTAAAAAAGAACGTTCTAGATTATTTATCTAATAGAGAACTATACGTAAGAGATGGCTACGTTTGTGCTGACCCAAATTATAAAACAAATATTAGAACCGTTACAGAATTCCCTTGGTCTAGTTCTTTTGTTTTTAACATGTTCTTAAGACCATCTGAAGAAGAATTAGCTAATTTTGATGAAGATTGGTTGGTTTTATGTGCACCGGGTTATATTTGTGATAACCCAAAAGCATACGGTATTCGTCAAGGAAATTTCTCTATCATTAATTTTACTGATAAAATAGCTTTAATTGGTGGTTCAGCATACACTGGAGAAATAAAAAAAGGTATTTTTTCTGCTCTAAATTTAATTTTACCAATAGAAAGAGACGTTTTACCAATGCACTGTTCTGCAAATGTTGGTGAAGATGGAGATACTGCAATCTTCTTTGGTTTATCTGGTACAGGTAAAACAACATTATCTGCAGATCCAAAAAGAAAACTAATTGGTGATGATGAACATGGTTGGACTGCCGAAAACAACATTTTTAACTTTGAAGGTGGTTGCTATGCTAAAGTTATTGATTTATCTGAAGAAAAAGAACCTGATATTTTTAGAGCAATTAAACCAGGTGCTTTGTTAGAAAACGTAGTTTTTGACGAAAACGATGATATAGATTATATGGATTCTACAATTACACAAAATACACGTGTAAGTTACCCTATTTATCATATTGACAACATTGCAAAACCATCTTACGCTAACAACCCTAAAAACATTTTCTTTTTAACTGCTGATGCATTTGGTGTTTTACCTCCGGTTTCTAAATTAACACCAGGTCAAGCGGCTTATCACTTTATTTCTGGTTATACAGCAAAAGTTGCAGGAACAGAAGCTGGTATTACAGAACCTGTACCTTCTTTCTCTGCTTGTTTTGGAGAGCCATTTATGCCATTACATCCAACAAAATATGCCGAAATGTTAAGTAAAAAAATGACTGAAGCTGGTGTTAATGTTTGGTTGATAAATACAGGATGGTCTGGTGGACCATACGGTACTGGTTCACGTATTAAACTAAAATATACAAGAGCAATGATTACCGAAATTTTAAACGGTAGTTTAGACAACATCGAATTTGAGCAACACCCAATTTTTGGTTTATTTATGCCTAAATATTGCCCTAATGTTCCTACAGAAATGTTAAACCCAATGAATACTTGGATAAACAAAGGTGCCTATATAAGTAAAGCAATTCATTTAGCACATTTCTTTCACTTAAACTTTGAGAAATTTGCACATGAAGCTTCAGAACATATTATTGAAGGCGGACCATTAATTGATGAACACCATCAATTGGCTCACATGTAATTTATTTTTTAAGCTAGATTTTCTTTTGAAAAAGGAAAATCTAGCTTTTTTTATTTCTACTATTTATGAAAAAGAATATATTTTTCTTATTACTATTTTCAATCACACTAAGTATTAATGCACAAACAAAATCAGAGAAGAACTTAGGTAGCTGGTACTTAATTTATGGTACACATGGCATTTCTAAAAACTGGAGTATTTTAACTGGTTTTGAAGAACGAAATTATCTTACACTTAAAAACTACAACTTAACACTCTATACTCTTGGAGTAAATTACAAACTCTCAAAAAAAATTAAAGCAACATTAGGCTATTTGTATTTAGATATTGATAGAACTTTTGATCCTGATATAGACCCCAATACGATAGAAAACCGGTTTTATGAACAAATCTCATATACTTCTAAGGTTCTAAATTTACCTTTTTATCAACGATTAAGATTAGAACACAGAAACTTAAATACTCTTGGCACAAAAAAAAATATTAACAGAATTAGATACCGCTTTAAAACTAAGATCCTTATCTACAAAAAACTTTATTTAACTGCGAGTAATGAATCTGTTTTAAATTTTAAAGGTAATTTTTATTCAGAAAACAGGTTTTATGCTGCTTTTGGATATAAAGTTTCAAAAAAAATAACATTCGAAGTTGGTTATTTAGGTCATTATATAAATAACTTACATTTAGATAGATTACTTGTTGGATTCTTTTTTAATACCGATTTTACAAAAAAATAACGGATTAATTCTTTGTTTTATTTATTGCCTGTTCTATATCTGCTATTAAATCTTTTGGTTCTTCTATTCCTACAGAAAAACGTATTAAACCATCTTTAATACCTTGTTTAGCTCTTTCTTCTGGAGAAAGTAATGCATGAGAAGTTTGTGTAGGACTTAACATTGTACTCTCAACTCCTGCTAAACTCATAGAGGGTTTTATTAATTTTAAGTGATTCTGAAACTCCATAGCATCGATACCTTCAGTTAATTCAAAAGATAACATCCCTCCAAAATTTTTCATTTGCTTTTTAGCCAATTTATAATCTGGATGCCCTTTTAAACCAGGATAATAAACATTATACACATTAGGGTTAACAGCTAAATATTTTGCCATTTTTAAAGCATTTTTACTCTGACATTTTACACGTAGATTCAAAGTTTTTAAACTTCTCTCAAGCATCCAAACAGTAAAATCACTTAAACTACCACCTAAATTTTTACCAATATTCCAAATTCTTAAAATATGTTCATCAGAAGCAGCAACAGCTCCTGCTAAAATATCTGAATGTCCACCCATATATTTAGTAGCAGAATGAATCATAATATCAATTCCAAAATCCGTAGGAGTTTGGTTAATTGGCGATGCAAACGTATTATCAATCATCGTTACAATTCCTTTAGCTTTTGCTAATTTAGAAACTGCTTTCATATCAGTAATTGTTAATAGCGGATTAGAAGGTGTTTCTATATAAATAACTTTAGTATTCTTCTTAATTTCTTTTTCAAAATCTTTAATTGATAAACTTTTAGTAAAAGAGTATTCAATACCAAATTTTTCAAATTCTTCAACTACAAAATTATAGGTTCCACCATATAAAGTTTGTTGCAGCACTACATGGTCTCCTTTATGTAAAAAAGCTAACAAAGTTGTACTTACAGCTGCCATTCCAGAACCGAAAATAATAGCATTTTCAGTTTTTTCTAAAGCAGCAATTTTCTTACACAACATTTCTTGGTTTGGTGTGTTAAAATAACGTGGATAACGTTTTACATCTACCCCATCAAAAGCATATGAAGTAGACATATAAATAGGAGAAACTGCTCCTTTAAACTGTTCGTCTTTTACTTCTCCAATATGAGCGCAAATAGTATTTATTCCTAGTTTTTTTGAATCTTCCATTTTAAATAAATTATAACAGCTAATTTAGTAAAAGCAAATCTAATCATACAAAGATTTTCAATATCTTCGCTAATATGATATCAGTTTTACTTGTTGGAAAAGGAAATGTAGCCACTCATTTATATACTGCTTTTTTTAAAGCAGATGGAATTAGTGTTAAACAAATAAGCTCTAGAAAGTTAGAAAATGTTACACCTGCAGATGTAACAATTATTGCAGTTTCAGATGATGTAATTGCAGAGGTATCTTCAAAAATCAAAAACACATTTGTTGTACATACTTCTGGAAGTGTTTCTTTAAATGATTTAAAAAACAATTCTAATAAAGGTGTTTTTTATATGTTACAAACTTTTTCTAAAGATAAAGAGGTCGATTTTTCTGAGATTCCTTTTTGTTTAGAAGCAACAAATGAAAAAGAATACCAATTATTAGAAAGATTAGCAAAATCTATTGGAATAAAAATATATACTATAAATTCTGAACAACGAAAAACGCTACATGTTGCTGCTGTGTTTGTAAATAATTTTACAAATCATTTATTTAAAATAGGAAATGACATTTGCAAAGAAAACTATATTCCTTTTGAAATTTTACAACCTCTAATTAAAGAAACGTTTTTAAAAATACAATCACTTTCGCCAGAAAAAGCACAAACGGGTCCTGCAATTAGAAAGGATAAAAAAACAATAAAAAATCACTTAAATTTGTTGAATACAGGACAACAAGAAATTTATAATATCTTAACTAAATCAATCCAAAATGGAAATTAGCTATAAACAATTATTACCCAATATTAATACATTAATTTTTGATGTAGATGGAGTACTTACAAACGGAATGGTAACTATTATGCCTGACGGAGAATTAGTTAGACACATGAATATAAAAGACGGTTATGCTCTAAAAACAGCTGTAGATAAAGGTTTAAATGTATGTATAATTTCTGGTGGAAATAATGAAGGTGTACGAACACGTTTAGCAAACTTAGGAATTAAAGATATTTATTTAGGCGCTCATGATAAAATAAAACAATATAATGAGTTGGTAGAAAAATACAATTTAAAACCAGAAAATGTTCTATATATGGGTGATGATATTCCGGATTATCCTGTAATGGAATTGGTGGGCTTACCAAGTTGTCCAAATGATGCTGCTCCTGAAATTCAAGGCATTTCAAAATATATTTCTTACAAAAAAGGAGGTGAAGGCTGCGTAAGAGATATTATCGAACAAATACTAAGAGTTCAAGGAAAATGGGACAACAATTTTAATGCAAAATATGACTAAGAAAAACCTTTTTTATTAAGCATAAGCAACAAGACTTCAGTTATATAAAAGTGAATTTCTTATTAATTGATATAACAAAATAAAAGAGTATATTAAACTTTTTTTAACCCAAATCCAATAAACATGAAAAAAGTAATCTTTACCATTCTTCTTTTTGTTATTAGTTCTACTATAAATTGCCAAGATATTTTTGGAAAATGGAACTCTAAAAATGACGAAACAGGAAAAATTGATTCTGTTATTGAAGTATACAAAAAAGACGGAAAAGCATTTGCAAAAATTATTGAAATAACAGATTCTGAAAGAAAAAATGCACTTTGCAGCCTATGTAAAGGAAAAAATAAAGACAAACCAATTCTAGGATTAAACATTTTAACTGGCTTAGAAAAAGATGACAATGAATGGTCTGGAGGAAAAATTTTAGATCCAAGAAGTGGTAAAATTTATAAATGTTATATTAAGCTTGAAAATTCCAATAAATTAAAAATTAGAGGCTACATGGGGTTTGCTTTATTGGGTAAAACTGCTTATTGGGAAAGAACTGAATAATTTGTATCAGAAAACATTTAATAAATTATAAAAAATATGGAGAAAATCCATTTTGTTATTGAAAATAAAAACCTTAACTCTAAAGAAACTTTTCTTAACAACATCTTAAATAACAAACACAACATACCTTCTTTAAAAGAAAAAAAAGGTCTCCTATTTTCTAATTCGGTTTTAGAAAAATTTATAACAGAAGAAGTTAAATACAATACAAAAACCTTAAATTTAAAAGAAGAAAGAAGTATACGTTTTTTTTCTAGCGGAGAACAAAAAAAAGCATTATTAACTTATTTAATTCAACAAGAGCCGGATTTTTTAATATTAGATAGCCCTTTTGATAGTTTAGACATATCTACTACTTCTATACTAAAAGATAATCTTATTGAGCTATCTTCTAAAATACTTTTAATTCAAATATTTAATAGAAGAGAAGAAATTCTTCCAATAATCACTAATGTTTTAGAGGTTAATGATGATATAATCATAGAAACTTTTCCTTTTAAAAATTATACTTTTTCTGAAACGGAATTCACATTTAAAGGTAAAATACCAAAACCAATAACTTTTTATAAAAATATACCTGATCAAATAATATCATTACAAAATGTAAATGTACACTATGATGATAAATGCATTTTAAATAACATAAATTGGACGATAAATAAAGGCGAGTTTTGGCATTTAATTGGACCTAATGGTTCAGGTAAAACAACTATTTTATCTATGATTTATGGTAATAATGTTAAAGCTTTTAGACAAAACATTTATCTATTTGGTAAGAAAAAAGGGTCTGGAGAAAGTATTTGGGAAATAAAAGAGAAAATAGGTTATTTTAGTCCTGCTATATTAGAGCTATTTCAAAGAAAAACTACTGTTAAACAAATGGTTATTTCAGGTTTTTTTGACAGTATTGGATTATACATTACACCAACTACACTACAAATTAAATTAGCCAAAGAATGGATTAAATTATTAAACTTAGAACATAAGAAAGACACTTATTTTAAAAACTTAACGACTGCAGAACAAAGATTAGTTTTAATTGCAAGAGCAATGATTAAGCATCCTCCATTATTAATTTTAGATGAACCTTTAATAAATTTAAGCAACCAAGAAACAGCAATTATAGTTTCTTTAATTAATAAAATTGTAAAAGAAAGCGATACAACATTACTTTTTGTTTCTCATAGACAAGTAGATAATCTGTTACCAAATTTCATATACGAACTAGTACCTACACAAAATGGCTCTACTGGAAACGTAAAATAAATTACTTAGTTTTTTTCTTCTAACATGGGTACAAATGCAAAATCTCCTAATTCGTGTTTCTCAAATTCCTTAGCCGATTTTCTAATAAATAAAGTCATTATTTGTGTATCGTCTCCAACAGGAATTAACAACATCCCTCCTGCTTTTAATTGCGCTAACAAAGGTTTTGGTACATAAGGTGCACCAGCAGTTACTATAATTTTATCAAAAGGAGCTTGTTCTGGTAAACCTTTATAACCATCACCAAAAATAAATTTCTTTGGTTTATAACCTAATTTCGGTAAAAATAAAGAGGTTTTTTTAAACAGTTCATGTTGTCTTTCAATAGAATAAACTTCTGCTTTTAACTCTAACAAAACAGCTGTTTGATACCCAGAACCTGTGCCAATTTCTAAAATCTTATCTCCTCTTTTTATTGCCAATGTTTGAGATTGAAAAGCTACAGTGTAAGGCTGAGAAATTGTTTGTTCTGCAACAATAGGAAAAGCCTTATCTTGATATGCATGAGATTCAAAACTAGAATCGATAAATAAATGTCTTGGTATTTTTTTTATAGCACTTAATACATTTTCATCCGTAATTCCTTTTGCCTTTAATACTTTAGCTAACTGATTTCTAAGTCCTTGGTGTTTTGCTGTGTCTTTCAATTGATAGTAGATTTCTAAAGTCTAAAAATACTAATAATTATAAATAGATTCTTATAAAATTGTATCTTTGTTTTCGGCTGTTTTTTAAAATCAGAAAATACTATAAAACAAGAATTTATGTTAAAAGTTGGAGTTTTAGGTGCTGGACATCTAGGGAAAATTCATTTACGTTTATTACAAGAATCAGAAAAATATGAGCTAGTTGGTTTCTTTGACCCTGTTAAAGAAAATGCTCTAAAAGTAGCTGCAGAATTTGGATACAAATTATTTGACTCTATAGATGATTTAATTGATGCTGTAGAGGTTGTAGATATTGTAACACCTACTTTATCACATTTTGACTGTGCAAAAAAAGCAATTGAAAAAGGACGCCATATATTTGTAGAAAAACCAATTACTAAAACTGTTACAGAAGCAGAAGCAATAAGAACTTTAGCAAGCCAATTTCATGTAAAAGGTCAGGTTGGTCATGTAGAGAGATTCAATCCTGCATTTATTGCAGCCAAAGATATGATTGAAAACCCTATGTTTATAGAAACGCATAGATTAGCCGAATTTAATCCAAGAGGAACAGATGTACCAGTGGTTTTAGATTTAATGATTCATGATATAGATATTATTCTTTCTGTTGTAAAATCTAAAGTAAAAAATGTTCATGCAAGCGGAATTTCTGTAATTTCTGAAACACCAGATATTGCAAATGCAAGAATTGAGTTTGAAAATGGTTGCGTTGCCAATTTAACAGCAAGTAGAATCTCTATGAAAAACATGCGTAAAACAAGATTTTTTCAAAAAGACGCATACATTTCTGTAAACTTTTTAAGTAAAGAGGCAGAAGTTGTAAAAATGCAAGATGCACCAGAAAATCCCGATGAATTTGCTATGATTTTACAAAACGACGCAGGAACGAAAAAGCAAATTTATTTTGAAAATCCTGATGTTGTAAATAACAATGCAATTTTAGATGAGTTAGAAACTTTTGCAGATGCTATTGTTAATAATACAACACCTGTTGTAACATTAAGTAATGGTACAGAAGCTTTAAGAATTGCACAATGGGTAATAGATAGTTTTAATACAGAAGAAAGTCTTTAAAATTTATTAAAACCTGTAAATACATGCGTTAGGGATTGAACGGTTTGTTTAAGCTCTTTTTGTTTTTTAACAAAAAAGCGAGTAGTGAAAGCCCGTTAAAACGTCAAAAAAAATAATAATGAAAATTAAAGAGTTTTAAATTAGAAAATTTAATCTTTAAATTATTAAATCTTAAACAAGTTTACATGAAAAATATAGCTGTAATTGGTGCTGGTACAATGGGTAATGGAATTGCTCATACGTTTGCACAATTTAATTATAATGTTCAATTAATTGATATTTCTAAAGCTGCTCTTGAAAAAGGAATGGCAACTATTACCAAAAATTTGGATAGAATGGTTGCTAAAGAAAAAATTACTGAAGCTGATAAAGCGAATACTTTAGCTAATATTACTACTTACACTTCTATAAAAAAAGGTGTAGATAATACAAGTTTAGTAATTGAAGCTGCTACAGAAAACGCAACTTTAAAAGCTAAAATTTTTAAAGAATTAGATGAAGTTTGTGATTCAGAAACGATTCTTGCAACCAACACTTCTTCTATATCTATTACTCAGATTGCTGGCGTAACAAATAGACCTGAGAAAGTAATTGGAATGCATTTTATGAATCCTGTACCAATTATGAAATTAGTAGAGATTATTAGAGGTTACAATACTTCTGATGATGTAATGAATTTTACGGTAGATTTAAGTAAGAAAATTAATAAAATTCCGGTTGAAGTAAACGATTACCCTGGTTTTGTTGCCAACAGAATCTTAATGCCAATGATTAACGAATCTATTGAAACTTTGTATAATGGTGTTGCTGGTGTTGCAGAGATTGATACTGTTATGAAATTAGGAATGGCGCATCCAATGGGACCGTTACAATTAGCCGATTTTATTGGGTTAGATGTTTGTTTGTCTATTTTAAATGTGATGTATGAAGGCTTTAAAAATCCAAAATACGCTCCTTGTCCGCTTTTAGTAAATATGGTTAATGCAGGTAAACTAGGTGTTAAATCTAGTGAAGGTTTTTATGATTATTCAGAAAATAGAAGGGCAGAAGTTGTGGCTAAAATGTTTAGCAAATAGTTTTATTATGCTAAAAAAAATAAAGAAATTCACTTTTTTAATATTACTTTTTACCTCTGTAACTTATTATAGTCAAGCAAAAAAAAAAACTCATTTAAAACCTTATAAAGTTGGTTTTTTATTCAATTTTGGCACTAATGAAAATTTTATTTTTGATGATGTAGATTATAATTACTCTACAAAAACATACAAAACACAAGCTTTTTATAAACTTGGAGATTGGAAAAATTTAAAACTAGAATTAATTGTACAACCACAAATTCAATTTATAAAACATCAATTAATTAATAAACATTACGTTTTGCCTAATGAAGAAAATTACCTTGAAAAAAGAGCTGAATTTACACAATTAAAAAAAATAAATTTATATGCTTTAGAGTTTGGTATAGCTATTAAAAAAAGACTTAATACTAAATTAGATTTACAAGGTACAATTAGTTTAGGTTTTTCTTATATTAATAAAAGAACAGAACGGGTTGCTAAGGGTTTTACATTTATTGAAAATTTCTCTTTAGGATTTTCACATCAAACTTTTAAAAACTCATTTATTTATTTAGGTACAAATTTTGGTCATGTATCTAACTTAAATTTTCAAAAACCAAATGATGGTTATAATATTTTAGGGATAGAAATTGGTTATTCTATCCTTATTAAATAAAAAAAAGGAACTCAAAAGAGTTCCTTTTTTATTATTCTGTAAATTAAGTTTACTTACCTAACCAAGAATTTAACATCCAAATAGTTTTTTCTTGTTCAGCAATAAAATCACTCATCATAGAATTTGTACCTTCATCATTAGCTTCATCAGAAACCCCTAGAATAATTCTTTCTATTTTTAACAACTCTGATAATGAATTTACGACCAACTCTACCCCTTCAACATCATTAGAAATATCTTTTCCAACTGGCACAGATGCATTATTAATATAATCGTTAAAAGTATGTAAAGGCTTACCTTGCAACGTTAAAATACGTTCTGCTATATCGTCTATTTTAACTTGAGAATCTGTATAAAACTCTTCGAATTTAACGTGTAATTCAAAGAAGTTCTTACCTTTAATATTCCAATGTAAACCTCTTAAATTCTGATAATATATTTGAAAATTTGCTAATAAACCATTTAATTCTGAAACTAAATTTGCAGTTTCTTGTTTGTCTAACCCTAATATATTTTTATTCATCTTATCTATTTTTTATTATAAGTCAAAATTAGTTGAAAATAACTTCAATAAACTATAATTAATATTGATAGTTTTAATATCTTTATCAAAATTTCTTATTACAATGACAATTACTCAATTAAAATATGTTTTATCTGTTGCAGAATATCAAAATTTTACAGTAGCAGCAGAACACAGTTTTGTTACTCAACCTACATTGAGTATGCAAATTCAAAAATTAGAAGACGAATTAAGCGTAAAGATATTTAACCGTTCTAAAAAACCTATAGAATTAACAGAGGTTGGTAATAAAATTGTTGAACAAGCTAAGGTTATTGTTGATGAAAGCAATAGAATTTTAGATATTGTACATCAACAAAAAGGGTTTATTGGAGGTGAGTTTAAACTTGGAATTATACCTACTGTAATGCCTACGTTATTACCAATGTTTTTGCAAAATTTTACTAAAAAGTATTCTAAAGTAAAGTTGATTATAGAAGAACTTACAACAGAAGAGATAATTAGAAAATTAACTGACGGTCATATAGATGCTGCAATTGCTGCAACTCCTTTAGAAAACGAAGCAATTAAAGAAAGGCCTTTGTATTATGAACCTTTTGTTGGATTAGTTCCACAAAATCATAGGTTATACAATAACAAAACTATTACTGCTGATGAACTAGAAATGGAGGATATTTTATTACTAGAAGATGGACATTGTTTTAAAGACAGTGTTTTAAATTTATGCAGAACTCATAAAATAGATAATAAAAAAGGATTTCAATTAGAAAGCGGAAGCTTTGATACTTTAATAAAACTATCTAAAGAAGGTTTAGGTATGACGCTTCTACCCTATTTACATACTTTAGATTTAAATGAAGTTGATAAAAGCCATTTGCGAGAATTTACAAATCCGCCTCCTGCAAGAGAAGTTAGTTTAATTTATCATAAATCACAATTAAAAATGCAGTTAATTGAAGCTTTAAAAAAGACAATTGATGGTGTTGTTAGAGGAGCAATTTCATTTTCTGATGTTAAAATTATTAGCCCTTTGCAGAAGAAATAATGTTTTTACAGCATTATAAATCACAAAAAAAGGAAGCTATTTAGCTTCCTTTTTTTTCTATAATTATTTCTTTAATATTTAAGAATACATTTTATCTCTTAATTCTTTAATTTTTGGATCAGATAAATAATCGTCAAATGTAGAATGTCTATCAATTACACCTTTTGGAGTTAACTCGATAATTCTATTTGCAACTGTATTGGCAAACTCATGATCATGAGTTGTAAACAAAACAGTACCATTAAAATTAATTAAAGAGTTGTTTAATGCTTGTATAGACTCTAAATCTAAGTGATTTGTTGGTTCATCTAAAACTAAGATATTTGCTCTCTTCATCATCATTCTAGACAACATACAACGTACTTTCTCTCCTCCAGAAAGCACATTACTTTTCTTTAAAGCTTCTTCTCCAGAGAAAATCATTTTTCCTAAAAAACCTCTTAAAAACACTTCTTCTCGCTCTTCTTCTGTTTGAGCATATTGCCTTAACCAATCTACTAAATTTAAATCTCCGTTCTGGAAAAAAGAAGAATTATCTAAAGGTAAATAAGATTGTGTAGTAGTTACACCCCAACCAAATTTTCCTGCTTCTGCTTTTTGATTATCTGTTATAACTTGATAAAAAGCAGTAACTGCTCTAGAATTTTTAGAAATAACTGCAACTTTATCTCCTTTATTTAAGTTAATATGAACTTTATCAAATAATTTTTCTCCTTCAAATTCTACAGATAAATCTTCAACATTTAAAATCTGATCTCCAGCTTCTCTATCACTCTTATAAATAATTGCAGGATAACGTCTACTAGAAGGTTTAATTTCATCAACATTTAATTTCTCGATCATTTTCTTACGAGAAGTTGCTTGTTTAGATTTTGCCATATTTGCAGAAAAACGACGAATAAATTCTTCTAATTCTTTCTTTTTATCCTCTGCTTTTTTATTCTGTTGTGCTCTTTGTCTTGTTGCTAACTGGCTAGATTCGTACCAAAAAGTATAGTTACCAGAATAATGATTTATTTTACTATAATCAATATCAGAAATATGAGTACAAACTGCATCTAAAAAGTGCCTATCATGAGATACCACAATTACACAATTCTCAAAATTTGCAATAAAGTTTTCTAACCAAGCAATAGTTTCAAAATCTAAATCATTGGTAGGCTCATCCATGATTAATACATCTGGATTACCAAATAAAGCTTGTGCAATTAATACACGAACTTTTTGTTTACCATCTAAATCCTTCATTAATGTATAGTGTACGTCTTCTGCAATACCTAAATTAGAAAGCATAATAGCGGCATCAGAATCTGCGTTCCAACCATTCATTTCTTCAAAAATTATTTGAAGTTCTCCTATTTTTTCTGCATTTTCATCTGTATAATCTGCATACAATTCATCAATCTGTTTTTTTATTTTAAACAAATCTTTATTACCCATAATTACTGTTTCCAAAACAGGAAACTCATCAAAAGCATAATGATCTTGTGTTAAAACAGACATTCTTTTCCCTTTTTCTAAATGTACTTGACCAGAAGTTGGTTCTTGTACACCAGAAAGAATCTTTAAAAAAGTGGATTTCCCTGCACCGTTTGCGCCAATAATTCCATAACAATTTCCTGTTTGAAATTTGGTATTTACTTCATCAAACAAAATTCTTTTACCGAATTGTACAGATAAATTAGAAACTGATAACATAATTGTATTTTAAATTTCTGCAAAAGTAGTAAATTGCTAGCAAAATTTTGTTTCATTTAGAATGCTTTTTGTAAAAAGTATTTGTTCTTTTGTTAAGTTGATTTTAAAACATTTTTAACAACGTATTAACAACTGCTGCAAACTTGAATCCTTAAATTTGTGACTAGGTATTATTTTAATATTATATGATAAAAAAAATCACTTATTTCTTTACTTTCTTACTACTAACAACTATAATTAGCTGTAGTTCAGATAGTAAAAAAGACACAACTTATTTTGGAGGAAAAATTATTAATCCAAAATCTAAAAATGTTGTGCTTTATTATTTTGAAGAAGCGATAGATACTCTTACTTTAAATAAAGAAAACAAGTTTTTAGGAGAATTTGATTCCTTAAAAGAAGGATTATATCATTTTATGCATGGTAATGAATATCAATATATCTATTTAGAGCCAAAAGACAGCTTAATGTTACGTTTAAACACTTGGGATTTTGATGAATCTTTAGTTTATGCTGGTAAAGGAGCTGAAAGAAATAATATTTTAATTGATTGTTTTCTTGAAGAAGAGAAAGAAAATAAAATGTTTTACGAGTTTAATAAATTAGAACCAAAAGATTTTAAAATTAAAGTTGATTCTATTTTAAACCTAAAACTTGCAACCTATGATAATTATATCAAAAAGCACCCTAAAGTAACAGATGGCTTTAAAGAAATTTTTAAAGTATCCTTAACGTACCCAACTTATAATAAAATAGAACGTTACCCAATTAGGTATGCATATTATTCAAATACAAATTGTTTTCCTGAAACTGATGAAAATTTTTATGATTATAGAAAAGATATAAATATTGATAATAGTTCTCTAATGTACTATTCTCCTTACTCTAATTATATTATAAACTACCTTTATAATCAAACTTTTTCTTTAGGTTATTCTCCTACTACAAATGATTATTCTGAAGAATTTACGTTAGATTTATTACAAATTACAGATAAGACAGTTAAATCTGAAACTACCAAAAATGCTATTTTAAAACAAACTGTAATAAATCATTTCTATAAAAAGTCTAGTTGTAAAATTAACAACAAAACTTTCGATTTATTTTTTGAATTAAGCACAAACAAAAAAGATATAGATCAATTAAAAAAATTACTAAAAGATACACACTCTTTACCTTTAAATAAAAAAATTCAAGATTTTAATATTATAGACTATAACAACACTCAACAATCAATTTTAGATGTAGTAAAAGGAAAAAACAATGCAATTTTCTTTTGGAGTCCTGAGCATGTTGGCGAGTCTTATATTGCTTCAAGAATAAAATTCTTATCAAATAAATATCCTAGTATTAATTTTATTCAAGTTAAAGTAGAAGGAAAAGTAACTGAGAGAATAAAAAAATTAGATATTAAAAAGCAATATTACATTGATGAAAAAAGTAAAGCTCATCAATTTTTAACTAGCAAAATGCCACGTGTAGTTTTATTAAATAAACAAAGTAAAGTTATTAATGGCTTCGCATCTATTACTTCTAACAATTTATCTACTTACCTAAAGGAACTTAACAATAAATAATTATTACAAAAACAAAGTGAATTATTCATATAATTTACTGTACCTTTGCGCGTTTTTATTTTTGAGTATAACTCATTAAGAATCAAGTCGAATTATAAATAAGGTTTGCAGGTGGGCGTCTGTGAATCTACAAAAAACACAGTATGTCAACATTTTTAGAATTAGGTTTAAAAGAACCTATTAACAAAGCATTAACAGATTTAGGTTATGAAAAACCAACTGTTATTCAAGAAAAAGCAATTCCACAAATAATTTCTTCAACAGATGATTTAAAGGCTTTTGCACAAACAGGTACAGGTAAAACTGCTGCTTTTAGTTTACCAATATTAGAACTTTTAGATTCTAGTAATGGTAATGTACAAGCAATCATTTTATCACCTACAAGAGAACTAGCAGTTCAAATTGGTAATAATATTAAAGATTTTTGTAAATATTTACCAGACGTTAAAGTAACAACTGTTTATGGTGGTTCTAGTATGGAAGATCAAATTAGATCTTTAAAAAGAGGATCTCAAATTGTTGTAGGAACTCCTGGTAGAACAGTTGATTTAATAAAAAGAAGAGCTTTAAAATTAGGAAACGTTCAATGGTTAGTCTTAGACGAAGCTGATGAAATGTTAAACATGGGGTTTAAAGACGAATTAGATAAAGTTTTAGAAGCAACACCAGAAACAAAACAAACGTTATTGTTTTCTGCAACTTTTCCAAGAGAAGTTGAGGCAATTGCAAGAAACTATATGACTAAACCAGTAGAAATTACTTCTGGTGAGAAAAATTCGGGTTCAGAAAATGTAACACATGAGTTTTATGCAGTTACAGAAAGAACACGTTACCCAGCTTTAAAAAGAATTGCAGATTTAAATCCTGATATTTATGCAATCATCTTTTGTAGAACTCGTAGAGAAACTCAAGAAGTTGCAGACAATTTAATTAGAGATGGTTATAGCGCAGATTCTTTACACGGAGATTTATCTCAAGGACAGAGAGATTCTGTAATGGGAAAATTTCGTAAGAAAACAATTAAGATTTTAGTTGCAACTGATGTTGCTGCTCGTGGATTAGATGTTAATGAATTAACACACGTTTTAAATCATAAATTACCAGACCAAATAGAAAACTACACACACAGAAGTGGTAGAACTGGTAGAGCTGGTAATAAAGGTATTTCTATAGTTTTAGTAAACGGAAAAGAAAAAGGAAAACTAAGACAGATAGAAAGAATCATCAAAAAGAAATTTATTGAAGGTAAAGTACCTTCTGGTAAAGAAATTGTACAAAATCAATTAATGAATTTAATTGATAAAGTTCATAATATTGAAGTAAACGAAACTCAAATAGGTGAATTTTTACCAAGTATTTACGAAAAACTAGAAGATTTAGATAGAGAAGAATTAATAAAAAAGTTTGTTTCTTTAGAATTTAATACAATGTTAAAGTATTATGAAAACTCTAAAGATTTAAATGATTTAGGTAGAGAAACTTCTAGATCTAGAGCAACAGCAGATAATATGACTCGCTTCTTTATCAATATTGGTAGAAAAGATAGTTTAAATCCTGCTAAATTAATTGGTTTAATTAACGACCAAAATATTGGAGATAAAATAGAAATTGGTGCAATTGATATTTTAGATACTTTCTCTTTCTTTGAGATTGACAAGAATTTCGAAGACAAAACTTTAGATGCTTTTTCTAGCAATCAACCAGATTCTGATGGTAGATCTGTAAATATCGAAATTACCAAAAAAGAACGTTCTGGTGGTGGAAGAAGAGGTGGAAGAAAACCTTTTGGAAAAAAAGATGGTGGTTTTGGTAGACGTAGAAGTTCTGAAGGAGGTTCTTCTTCATCTAGAAGAAGTGATTCTAGTAGAGGAAGATCTGATAGACGTTCTTCAGACAGACCAGACAGATCTGATAGAAATTCTGGAGGAGAAAGAAGAGCTTCTGGAGGTTTCGGAAGAAAGCGTAGAGAAAGCTAAATAGCATTAAAAATAAAAAAAAGTCTCACAAATTGTGAGACTTTTTTAGTTTAAAAGACTTTTTAATCATTTATTTTTTTTTAAAAAAACTGTTACTAACCAATTATTTTCTTTAAAATACTAAATACTTTTTTCTCAATTACGTCTACAGAGCCATCAGCAAAAAAAACATTTTTAATATCTCTAATTAACTCATCTTTTTCATTCTGAGAAAATTTATTTTCTAAAATATATTGTTGAATTTTATTTAAATTATTTTCATCAGAATCTACAACAACTTCGGTATGAATTTTATGAAATGTTGCTTCGTCTACTTTAGATAAAATATATTCTTGCTCTTCTTTAGCTTCAAAAAAATTACAATGAGCTGCATATAAAAGCACATAAGCTTCAAATTCTTTTTTTGTCCAATTTATTATTTCCATATTATTTTTCTATTAATAATCCATCTGTACTTCCCCACTCTGTCCAAGAACCATCGTAAACAGCATGATTTTTTATTCCAATTAATTCTGCTCCTATCGCTAATATTGATGCTGTAATACCACTACCACAAGAAAAGATAAACGCTTTCTTTTTCGGGTTAATTTCTTCAAATACTTTTTTCATTTTGTTTTCTGATATCATTTTACCATTTTCTACAATTCGAGAAAAAGGAAAACTAACAGAATTAGGTATATGACCTCCTTTTACATCTTCTCTTGGTTCTGGTTCAATTCCACAAAAACGTCCTTTAGAACGTGCATCTGCAATTAAAATAGATTTATTATCAATTGCTGAAAGCATATCTGAAGTTAACTTTAATTTTTCTAATTTATAATCAACTTCAAAATCACCTTTAATTAACAAATTGTTTTGCGGAGATTCAATTACATATTGTTTTAGTTTCCATTCTGGAAATCCTCCATCTAAAATGGCAATATTTTTAAATCCCATCAGTTGAAACATCCACCAAACTCTTGGAGAAGAATAAATACCAATATCATCATATACTACGATACAACTATTTTTATTTACTCCAATTTCTTGAGCTTTAACTTCAAATTGTTCTTTAGATAAAACTGTATTAGGAAAAAGGGAGTTTTTATCTGAAAACACATTTTTAATATCAAAAAAAATTGCCCCTTTAATTACTGATTTTACTTTCTTTGAATTAGCATCCTTTTTAGACGTAACTTTTGGAATCGTTGCGTCTAAAATAATTAGATTTTTGTTTTCTAAATTAGAATGCAACCAATCTACAGACACTAAGGGCTTATTAATAATTAAAGCCATTATTTTACATCTTCATAATTATCATCCCAATTTTTTGGTTTAGGGTCATTTAACTTACCAACAGATTTTGCAACAATCATAGAAACTGTTGCATCTCCTGTTACATTAATTGTAGTACGTAGCATATCTAAAGGCCTATCAACTGCAAAAATTAACGCCAAAGCAACCGGATATAAATCTTTAGGAAAACCAATAGATTCTAAAACAATTACCAACATAACCATTCCTGCTCCTGGCACTGCAGCACTTCCTATAGAAGCCAACAAAGCTGTTAAAACAATAGACATTTGATTAGCAAACCCCAAACCTTCTGGCCATAAAACTTGCATAACAAATACTGCAGCAACTGCTTGATACAGACTTGTACCATCCATATTTATTGTTGCTCCAACGGGTAAAACAAAACTAGAAACTTCTTTATCAACTCCAAGATGCTCTTCTACTCTTTCCATAGTTACAGGTAAAGTTGCAGCACTTGAACTTGTAGAAAAGGCTAATAATTGTGCAGGACTTAACTGTTTTAAAAACCATAAAGGATTTTTCTTCGTATAAACACTTACTAATACTGCATAAAAAACAACCATAATAAATAAGCCTAAAACTACAACACCTGCGTATTTTAATAACGCTAATAAAATATCTGGATCTCCAGATGTTACCACAACATTTGCTAATAATGCAAATACTGCATAAGGAGAAACAAGCATAATAAGGTCAACCATTTTTAAAATAGCATCATTTAAACCATCAAAAAAATCTTTTAAAGGCTTTGCTTTCTTTTCTCCAATAAGCAACATGGATATCCCTAAGAATATAGTAAAGAAAATTACTTGTAACATGGCTTTATTATTACTCATAGCACTTACAGCGTTATCAGGCACCATATCTACAACAAATTGCAATGGGCCACTACTTTGTTGTTTAGAAGCTTCGGTAATTTTTGCAGCAATACTAGAACTTTTTGCATAAGTATTGGTTAATTTATCTACTGTTTCTTGAGATATTCCATCACCAGGTTGAATAACATTAACTAAAGCCAAACCAATAGTTATTGCAACCACTGTTGTACCTATATATATTAACATTGTTCTTATACCTATATTCTTAAATTTAGAAATATCTTTTAAATCAGATATACCTTTAATTAATGATGCAACTATTAATGGTACTGCTATCAATTTTAATAATTTAACAAAAATAGTACCTAAAGGTTTAATCCAATCTGCAATAAAATTTTGCCAACCCAATTGTAGTGCTAGAAACCCGAAAAGAATTCCTAAAACCATTCCTATTAAAATTTTCCAATGTAATGCTAATTTCTTCATTTATTTGATTAAAGTTTACAATGCTGAAAGGTAAAAAAAATAATTAAACTCTAATGTGACTTTATTTGTATATTGTGTCATAAAATTAGAAAACACACATATTAATTATTAAAAACATAAAAATGGCAGGAATTTTAGATTTGTTAAGCAGTGATTTAGGAAAATCAATTATATCAGGAGTTGCAGGTTCAACTGGAAATGATTCAAACAAAACAAGTAGTGTATTAACAATGGCTTTGCCTGTTTTAATGAAAGCAATGCAAAGAAACGCTTCTACTTCAGAAGGCGCAGAAGGATTAATGGGGGCTTTATCTGGTAAACATGATGGTAGTATTTTAGACAACCTTGGTGGTTTATTTGGTGGTGGAGTTGATGAAACTGTAAAACAAGATGGAGCAGGAATTTTAAGCCATATTTTAGGTAGTAAACAACAAGGTGTAGAGCAAGTTATTGGTCAAAAATCTGGTGTAGATGCTGGTTCTGTTGCTAATATTTTAAAAGTAGCGGCTCCTTTATTAATGGGTGTTTTAGGGAAACAAAAGAAAGAACAAAACGTAAGTAACTCTGGAGATTTATCTGGTTTACTTGGAGGAATGCTAGGTGGTAATGATACAGCCAACGAGCAAAGTTTTCTTGAAAAAATATTAGATGCTGACGGTGATGGAAGTGTTGTTGACGATGTAGCAGGTATGCTTTTAGGTGGTAACAAAAGCAACTCTGGTGATGGAATTGGTGGAATGTTAGGTGGTCTTTTTGGAAAATAAGAACTCCACTTTTT
>CAJQQH010000128.1 GCA_905480405.1 uncultured Polaribacter sp.
TTTGCAATTCACAACACAACAACATGAGTCAAGAAGTTTCTAAACGTTATGCCCAAAGAGGTGTTTCTGCATCAAAAGAAGATGTACACAATGCAATTAAAAATATAGACAAAGGTTTATTTCCTAAAGCATTTTGTAAAATAGTGCCAGATTATTTAACAAATGATGAAGATTATTGTTTAATAATGCATGCAGATGGAGCAGGAACAAAATCTTCTTTAGCTTATATGTATTGGAAAGAAACGGGTGATATTTCTGTTTGGAAAGGTATTGCACAAGATGCTTTAATTATGAATATTGATGACCTTTTGTGTGTTGGAGCAACAGATAATATCATGTTATCGTCTACTATAGGACGTAATAAAAGTAAAATACCCGGAGAAGTTTTATCAGCAATTATTAATGGAACAGAAGAATTAATCGAAGACTTAAAAGGTTTTGGGGTTACCATTCATTCAACTGGTGGAGAAACTGCAGATGTTGGCGATTTAGTACGTACAATTATTGTAGACTCTACGGTTACTGCAAGAATGAAACGTACAGATGTTGTTGACAACGCAAACATAAAAGCAGGTGACGTAATTGTTGGTTTAGAGTCTTTTGGACAAGCAAGTTATGAAACTGAATATAATGGAGGAATGGGCTCTAACGGATTAACTTCTGCAAGACATGATGTTTTTCATAAATATTTAGCTGAAAAATATCCAGAAAGTTTTGATGCTGCAGTTCCTGAAGACTTAGTGTATTCTGGTAATACAAAACTGACAGATGAAGTTGAAAATTCTCCTATTGATGCTGGTAAATTAGTATTATCACCAACACGAACTTATGCTCCAATTATCAAAGAAATTTTATCTCAATTTAATTCAGATAAAGTTCATGGAATGATACATTGTTCAGGTGGAGCTCAAACAAAAATTTTACATTTTGTAGATAATTTACATATTGTAAAAGATAATATGTTTTCTATTCCACCTTTATTTAAATTGATCCAAGAACAATCTAAAACTGATTGGAAAGAGATGTACCAAGTATTTAACTGTGGTCACAGAATGGAAATTTATGTGTCACCAGAAATTGCTAAAGACATTATTACTATTTCAAAATCTTTTAATGTAGATGCTAAAATTGTGGGTAGAGTAGAAGCTTCATCAACAAAAAAACTTACTATTAAAAGTGAGTTTGGAGTTTTTGAGTATTAGATTAGTTCAGATGAAATAATTAAGAGTGAAGTTACTTTAGAACTAGCTCTGTAATTATAAAATTAAATAGGCTATAAGGTTTTTTACAATTTTATAGTCTATTAGTTATGGTAATAATTTCAAACTTATTATTAATTAGTGTAAGTTTATGTTTTTAAAGATTTAAAGGAAGTTCCATTTTTCTTAAGTTAGGAATAATAAAACCATTACGTTTTCCAGAAAATATTTTCTCTTCTTTTATTATGAACCCAAGTTTAGAATATAATTTTTCTGCTTTTATATTATTTGTAGCAACATCAAGCGAAAAAGTATTGTAACCATTAGTTTTAGCAAACGCTATTTTATTCTTGATAAGAATAGTTCCAATGCCTTGTCCTCTTTTTTCTTGAGGTACACTTAAACCAGAAACATATAACTCGTCTTTTTTTGGTTTTTTTAAGATGCTACTGGTATGATTAGCTCTTGCCAAAACTGCCCAAACTTTAATTAAACCATAATATTTAAATAGGTTTACTAATGACCCTTGTAATAGTTTGTTGTATTTTTTTCCATCATAGAATGATCCTATAGCAATAAGCTCATTATTTTTTTCAACAATTGTTACATTTTTGTAACCACCAAAACCATTACCAGATTTAAACTCATATTCAAGAAATGATATTGAAGACATATTGTTGCCTTTATGTAAAAAATCACAAATTTCTTTACCCGAATTATACATCAGTTGAGCAATAAGTTTACTTGAGTCTGATTTATTTGCCTCTCTAATTTTCATTTCTAATTTTTATTTTATGTTTTTATTTAAAGGTATATGGTTAAAAATGAAGTCAATTTTAAAATCAGAGTTAGAAACTTCCGCTTTTAATTGCTTGTTTTCAATCCAATATCTTATTTTCTTTGGAAATTCATTTTTAGGATTTTCACAAATAAAAGAAGTATCTGTTTGATTTGTAAATTTGAATAAAGTAGGTTCTTCATTAACAGCTTCAACTTTTAAAAATAATGTATCCTTTAAGTTTACAATGCTTAATATTTCTTTAAATGTAGTTTTTTCACCCTGCTTTGTGTTACCCATACCAGTAAAATTTGTGTTCCAAGTTTCATATGTTTGGTTTCCTTGTTTATCATTTAATCGTATCCAATTTCCTATTAAAAAAGAAGGTTTTTTTAATTTTTCAACTTTATTTTGACAAGAAATTATCAACAGAAAACAACAATAAAAACATATAAGTCTCATAAATAATGTTTTGGTTATTCCAAATATACTTATAAAAATTGTAAATTCGCAATCCAAGAAAAGTGTAGAAGATGTTAGATAAGTTAAGAATTGTTAAGCAACGTTATGATGAGGTTTCTGATTTGATTATTCAACCGGAAATTATTATGGATCAAAAACGTTATGCAACGTTAATGAAGGAATATAAAGATTTAGGAGATGTTGTTAAAAAAGGTGATGAATATCAAACTTTAATGAACAATATAGAAGAAGCAAAAGAAATTCTTTCTGATGGTTCTGATGCTGAGATGAACGAGATGGCTAAGATGGAAATTGATGAAGCCAATACTAGAATTCCTTTATTAGAAGATGAAATAAGATTTTTATTAATACCAAAAGACCCTGAAGATTCTAAGAATGCAGTTGTAGAATTACGTGCAGGAACAGGAGGAGATGAAGCAAGTATTTTTGCAGGAGATTTATTTAGAATGTATTCTAAATATTGCGAAGGTAGAGGTTGGAAAGTTTCTACGGTAGATTATTCTGAAGGAACTAATGGTGGTTTTAAAGAAATTCAATTTGAGGTTAATGGGCCAGATGTTTATGGTACTTTAAAGTTTGAAGCTGGTGTACATCGTGTAGAAAGAGTTCCGCAAACAGAAACACAAGGTCGTGTACATACTTCTGCTGCAACTTGTATGGTTTTTCCTGAAGCAGAAGAGTTTGATGTTGAAATTAACCCTAAAGATGTAAGAATCGATTTTTTCTGTTCTTCTGGTCCTGGAGGTCAATCTGTAAATACTACATATTCTGCTGTGCGTTTAACACATATTCCTTCAGGTTTGGTAGCGCAGTGTCAAGATCAAAAATCTCAACACAAGAATAAAGAAAAAGCTTTTAAAGTTTTACGTTCTCGTTTGTATGATATGGAATTAGCAAAGAAAAACGCAGAGGATGCTCTAAAACGTGGTTCTATGGTTTCTTCTGGGGATAGAAGTGCAAAGATTAGAACTTATAATTACGCACAAGGTAGGGTTACAGATCATAGAATTGGTTTATCACTATATGATTTACCAAATATAGTAAATGGAGATATTCAGAAAATTATTGATGAATTGATGTTGGCTGAAAATACTCAAAAATTAAAAGGATTAGCAGACGGAATATAGTTGTATTCTTTTTTATAAATTAAAAAGCCTCAAATTAATTTCTGAGGCTTTTTTTTAGTTTTTTTAATAAAAAAGCGACTCCGGTTTTAGGGGAAACCTTCATCGCTTTATTAAATAGTATATATGTTTTGGGGGGATACAAATATCTATACATCAAATTTACAACAGAAATAGATACTGTACAATCCCCATTTCTAGTGAAATTTTCATCTCCCTATAAATAGGGAGAAGCCTCCCCATAAATGGGGAGGCTTCTCTTTTTAACTTTAAAAAAATATATTTATTCGCCGAATAAATGTAGCTCTGTAAATTCTTTATCTACAGTGATAGATTGGGTTTTACTAGTTTCTGATTGAGTTAATTCAACTTCTACGTTATCAATCTGAACAGAAGTTATTGTAAAAGGTAAATTGTGTAAAACAATTTTAAATTTTGTATAACCTGCATTAAAATCTCCTCTTTTATGTTGCTGTAAAATAAATTCTTCTTTTTTACCAGTTACTTTAAAAGTACGTAAGCTAAATCTTCCTTTTTTATAATCATATCCATCATGCGCATCATCATATAATTTTGAAGATTCTTTACCTTCTTTATAGTAAACATCTAATGTAATTTCGTCAAATTCTTTTTCTCCAACATATTGTTGTACCGGATACTTTGGGATAACAGATCCTTCTTTAATAAAGATAGGCATACTATCTAAATCTGCATCTACCCAAAGTTCTTTTCCTCCTTCTACAAGCTCATCGGTCCAAAAATTATACCATTTACCTTTTGGTACATACATTCTACGACCTTTAGCATTTGGTTCTTGAATTGGACAAACTAAAATTTGTTCACCATACACAAATTCATCACTTCTATAATGTGTCGCTGTATCTTCTTGATCGTATAAAACTAAAGATTTTAAAATTGGAGTTCCATCATTTAAATATTTCCAAAAAGCGGTGTACAAATAAGGTAAAAGCTGGTATCTTAATTCAACAAATTTTCTTACAATATCTGTAATTTCTTCACCAAAAACCCAAGGTTCTTGATCTCCATGATCTCCAGAAGAATGTACTCTACAAAAAGCATGGAAAATTCCTAATTGAATCCAACGAGCAAATAATTCTCCTTGTGGTTGTTCTGCAAAACCACCAATATCAGATCCTGCAAAAGAGAAACCAGACATTGCCATTCTTTGCGCTTGGTTATTTGCTATCGCTAAGTGTTCCCAAGTTGCTACATTATCTCCCATCCATGTAGATGTATAACGTTGTGCGCCAGAATAAGCAGATCTAGTAATTACAAAAGGTCTTTTAGGATATGCGTATTTCTTTAAACCATGATACGTTGCACGTGCCATTTGAGTTCCGTAAATATTGTGTGCTTTTCTATGAGAACAAGGGTTTCCATCATAATCATGACGAACATCATCTGGAAAAGATTTGTTAGGAACGTCCATTACTGCTGGTTCATTCATGTCATTCCAAACACCTTTTACACCAATATCTTCAATTAATTCTTTAAATAAACCAGACCACCATTCTCTAACTTCTGGTTTAGTATAATCTGGAAAATAACATTCACCAGGCCAAACCTTACCTTTCATATATGGCCCATCTGCACGTTTACAGAAATAATCTTTATCTAATGCTTCTTTAAAAACATCATATTCTAAATCTATTTTAATTCCCGGGTCTATAATAACAACAGTTTTAAAACCATCGTCTTCTAACTCCTTTACCATTCTTTTAGGATCTGGAAAGTAATTTTTATCCCAAGTGAAACAACGGAAACCATCCATATAATCGATGTCTAAATAAATAGCATCACAAGGTATTTTTAAATCTCTAAATGTATTTGTTACTTCTTTTACATTTGCTTCTGGGTAATAAGACCATTTACATTGATGAAATCCTAAAGCCCATAATGGAGGTAAAGCGTGAGGTTTACCAGTTAAATCTGTATAGTTTTTAACTACATCTTCCATTTGTGGTCCATAAATAAAATAATAATTCATTTCACCACCTTGTGCCCAAAAACTTGTTACATTTCTTCTTTCTTGTGCAAAATCAAAAGATGTTTTAAAAGTATTGTCAAAAAATATTCCGTAAGATTTATTGTCTTGTATTGCTGTATAAAAAGGGATTGCCTTATAAATAGGATCTGTATTTTTACCAAAAGCATAAGAATCTGTTGCCCAGTTTTGAAAACGTTTACCTTTTAAATTAACGTCTACCGGTTTATCTCCTAAACCATAAAAACTTTCTGATTTTTGGCAAGTTTTACTCATTTTAACGATGTCTCCACCATGCTCGTAACATTCTTCCCAATGAAAACCAATTTCATCTTCATTAATTAATTTTAAATCTATTGCATCAAATAAACTTACTTGTAAACTTAGTTTTTCTACTTTACAAATTAATTTTGAAGTTGTAATAATATAATGAGTTTCATCTTCATTTACATCTAAAAAACTATACCCTCTACTTGCATGTACAGTTACTCCATAAGAAAAATCATTTTCGAATTTTCCGGTAGTAGAATATCTGAATCTAATAACACTGTCTCTAACAACCGTAACCTGTAATACTACATTGTTTTTGGCTGTAAAAGAAAGCGTATCTACATCTTTTTTATAACTTATAATTTCAGAAGGAAATAAATTACCTTTCTGTTCTAACTCTGTATTAACAATCATAATATTGGTTGTTTGTGTTGGTTTACAAAAATCGCAAAAGTTTGTCTAAAAAGTTTAGTAAACTCTCTTTTTTTACGATATCGTATTCGTCTTTATTATGGCTAATTTATTGTTTTAATCCTTAAATAGATTGGTTATTTAACTTCATTTGTAAATTAGTCGAAGAATTTTTAAAGTCTTAAAAACGAGCCGTTTTATTAAGGTATTAAAAAAAATAAAGCTCTTTTTTTGCTGATTTACTAGCAAGCAAAGAGCTTTGTTTTTTATTTATATTTGAAAGCTAACATTCCCAAAGGAGGTAGGTTTAATTCTAATGAGTTTTCCCGACCATTCCACTCTTTTTTATTAGAAGTAAGTTTCTTTGTTTTAAAATTTCCAGTACCATAATATTTGGTATCATCACTATTAAAAACTTGTTTTAGTGTTCCTTTTTTAGGAATTCCTATTCTATAATTTTCTCTTGGAACAGGAGTAAGGTTTAATACAACAATTATATTATCAGCTTCATTTTTACCTTTTCTAATAAAAGATAAAACGGAGTTTTCATGATCTCCATGATCTATCCATTCGAAACCTTCATGAGAAAATTGTTTTTCATGTAAAGCAGGTTCGTTTTTATACAGTTTATTTAGCTCTTTTACTAAGGTCTGTGCACCTTTATGTACATCGTATTCTAATAAATGCCAATCTAAACTACCATTAAAATTCCATTCTGATGTTTGACCAAATTCACCACCTTGAAACAATAATTTTGTTCCTGGGTGCATAAACATAAGGCTATATAATAATCTTAAATTACCAAATTTTTGCCATTCATCACCTGGCATTTTATCTACAATAGCTTTTTTACCATACACAACTTCATCATGCGAGAGTGGTAGCATAAAATTTTCTGTAAAGGCGTAATTTAAACTGAAAGTTAATTCATTTTGATGATGTTTTCTATAAATTGGTTCTTTAGCATAAAAGTCTAAAGTATCATGCATCCAACCCATCATCCATTTCATACCAAAACCTAATCCGCCAGAAAAAACTGGGCTAGATACTTTTGGAAACGAAGTAGATTCTTCTGCTATTGTTTGTACATCAGGATAGTTTTCATAAACTGCAACGTTCATCTCTTTAATAAACGAAATTGCTTCTAAATTTTCCCTTCCACCGTATTCATTAGGTTCCCATTCTCCGTCTTTTCTAGAATAATCTAAAAATAACATAGAGGCAACTGCATCAACACGTAAGCCATCTGCATGGTATTGATCTAGCCAAAAAAGAGCATTGCTAATTAAGAATGATTTTATTTCATTTCTTCCATAATTAAAAATAAGACTTTTCCAATCTTGATGATATCCTTTTCTCATATCTGGATGCTCATATAAGTTTGAGCCATCAAAATTACCTAATCCATGAGCATCTGAAGGAAAGTGTGAAGGAACCCAGTCAAGAATAACTCCAATTCCTTTTTCATGAAATTTATCTACTAAAAATTTAAATTCATCAGGATAACCAAATCTGGAAGTAGGAGCGAAGTAGCCGGTTAATTGATAACCCCAACTAGGATCGTAAGGGTATTCCATTATTGGCATAAATTCTACATGAGTAAAATTCATTTCATCAACATAATCTACTAATTCTGTTGCTAGTTCTGTATAACTTAAAAAACGATCATCTTCTATTTGCTTTTTCCAAGAACCCAAATGAACTTCATAAACAGAATATGGTGCGTCTAATGCATTATTCTTTTTACGCGATTTCATCCATTTTTTGTCTTTCCAACCATATTTATCTTCCCAAACTATAGAAGCTGTTTTTGGCGGATGCTCACATCTACGAGCGTAAGGATCAGATTTTTCTGTAACAATGTTATTATTATTACTTTTAATTTTATACTTGTAAACGTTTCCTTTACCAACATGTGGTATAAAACCTTCCCAAATACCGCTAGAATCCCATCTTACATTAAGTTGATGTTCAGAATCGTTCCAATAGTTAAAATCTCCAATAACGGAAACCTCTTTTGCACTAGGTGCCCAAACAGCAAAATATGTACCTTCTATACCTTTTACAGTAGTAATATGTGAACCAAATTTTTCGTATAATCTATAATGTTTACCAGCTTTAAATAAGCTAATATCAAATTCGGTAAATAAACTATGTGCTATAACTTTAGACATTTAGTTGTTTTAGGTGAATATGAATTTATTGAATTTTTGTTCCTTTTGGTATTGTTGCACCTTTTTTAATAACAACGATACCATCTTTAATAGAATAACTATCAGTTTCTGTATCTTCTAGATGAGCTCCTCCATTAATTATAACATCATCTCCAATTCTACAATTTTTGTCTATAATACAATTATTAACTATACACCTATCTCCAATACCTAATAGGTTTTCTATATTGTATTTTTCAATTCTTTCTAAAGACTCATAAGTATCATTACCCATCATATAAGTATTGGTTACTGTTGTTTGTTTACCAATTCTAGATCGTATACCAATTACACTTTTTTCTATTTTGTCTGCATGAATTATACATCCATCAGAAATAATAGATTTATTAATTACAGAACCAGAAATTTTTGATGTTGGTAAAATTCTTGCTCTAGTATATACTCTGTTGTCATCATATAAATTAAATTTAGGAATATCATCTGTCAATCCTAAATTAGCTTCAAAGAAAGATTCTATAGTACCAATATCTGTCCAATAACCTTCATATTGATAACTAACAGTTTTATGTTTGTCTATAGATTGCGGTATAATTTCTTTACCAAAATCAATAGTATCTGGGTTTTCCATTAATTTAACTAACAAATCTCTATTAAAAATGTAAATTCCCATTGATGCAAGGTAATTTCTTCCTTCGCCTTTCATTTCATCACTTACATCAGAAGTCCATTCTGGTAATAAATCAGCAGCTGGTTTTTCTATAAATGAAGTAATTGTGTTTTCAGAATTAGTTTTTAAAAGACCAAAACCTGTAGCTTCTTTAGCATTTACAGGATATGTAGCTATAGAAATTTCAGCATTACTTTCTTTATGTTTCTTAATCATATCTTGTAAATCCATATTATAAAGTTGGTCACCAGATAGTATTAAAGCATATTCAAAGTCGTTTTGTAAAAAGTGATGCATACTTTGTCTTACTGCATCTGCAGTCCCTTGAAACCATTTATCACTTTGCATTGTTTGTTCTGCTGCAAGTACATCTACAAAAGCTTTACTAAAAAAACTAAAATGGTAGGTGTTTTTTATATGCTGATTTAAAGAAGCAGAATTAAATTGTGTTAAAACATAAATCCTTTTAATATTTGAATTGATACAGTTTGATATGGGGATATCTACTAATCTATATTTTCCTGCAATAGGAACTGCGGGTTTAGATCTGTCTGCGGTTAAGGGATATAATCTAGAGCCTTGTCCGCCACCTAAAATAATTGATAGTACACTGTTATCATTCATAGTTTATTGTTTTAAAGATTTATATAAAGTTAAGTATTCTTGGGCAGAATTGTTCCAAGAATGATCTATTTTAGTTATTTTTTCTGAGTTTTTAGAAAATTCTTCTTTATTTTGATAGAAATCAGTAGCCCTAGAAATCGCTTCTGTAACTTTTTCTGTAGTTACTCCATCATGACAAATACCAAAACCGTTTTCTTTTATATCTATTACAGTGTCTTTTAAACCACCTATAGCATTAACTACAGGTACTGTTCCGTATCTTAAAGAATACATTTGGTTTAAACCACAAGGTTCAACTCTAGAAGGCATTAATAAAAAGTCTGCTCCTGCATAAATTATGTGAGATAATTTTTCATCATAACCAATATGAGCATTAAAATTTGGTAAATCTAATAAAGGTTTTAATGAATTTTCATTTTCTTTTTCACCAGAACCTAAAAGTAATATAGATATATCGGTTTTTTCTAGGGCTATATTAAAGATATCAGAAAATAAATCGGCTCCTTTTTCGTGAACCAACCTTCCAATAAAAACAAAAAGTGGTTTTGTATTATCTAAATTATATGTTTTACAAAGCCAATCTTTATTTTCTTTTTTACCAGAAATTAAATTTTTAGTTGTGTAATTTTTTATAATAAAATTATCTGTTTCTGGGTTCCATACTTTCCAGTCTATTCCATTTAAAATACCTACACATTTTGCACTTTCTGCATTTAGTAAATGTTCTAAACCATTTGCTTTTAATTTTAATTCTTCCATGTAGGAAGGAGAAACAGTTGTAACCTTCCAAGAACACTTTATAGCTGATGCAAGCGGATTGATACTTCCATCCCAATCTAATAAACCTACGTTATCAAAATTAAATTGCGGTATTAAATATACTTTGTTATGAGGAAACCACCCTTGGTATTGGGCATTATGTATTGTTAAAACTGTTGGTATGTTTTTTAAAGTTTCATATTTAAAACTTTGTGAAATCATAAAGGAAATTAATCCTGTGTGATGATCATGAGTATGGATAACATCAGGTTTATCTTCAAATGTTAATACCCAATCTAAAGTAGCAATTTGAAAGGCTAAAAAACGTTCAGTATCATCAAAAGAATAAACATAATCTTTATATAGTAGTTCTGGTACATCAACACAAAACAGATCAAAACCTAGTGAGTTATCTGCTAGTTTTAAAATATTAAAATCTAATTGATTATTACCAAGAGTTAATCTGCTATGGTAAATTTTCTCAAACTCGCTATTCTGAGTAAAAGTATTATTGTAAAAAGGCATTATAACTCTACTCTGTATACCTAATTCATTTTGATATTTTGGTAAAGCACCAGCAACATCAGCTAAACCACCAACTTTTGCAACTGGATAGCACTCTGCAGTTATGTGTAGTAAATTCACGTTTTTATTTCATATAAGGTTCAAAACAAATCTATGAAATAAAAGTTCGGTTTAGGTTAAATTTAAAAGAATTGATGAAAAATCAATTATTTCGAAATTTTGTTGAATTTTTTTGTAAAAATTCGCTATTTATTAAATATTTCATTACGAATTTCTCTGTTTGTTGATTTCATCTTGTAATTGTCTTCGTAACTTTTGCTCTCTCTCTATTGCTTTCTTTTTATGATTCTCAAATTCTTGTTCAACATCTTTTAAATTGTCTTGAGCTTTATTAGTTAAAATATTACTTCTAGAAAACTTAAAAACAAAGAAACTTAATGCTAAACCTAAACTAATAATAATAAACCATAAGATTAAATTATAGGTTACTTTGTTTAATTGAATACCTAAAAGAGATATTGAGTTCTCTTTCTGTAGTGCTGTATCTAAGTCTAATTTAGTTTTGGTTAAATCTGTGTTTAGTTTTTGAATATTAGCTCTTTCAGTTCTTAGTAAACTTTCTTTTTCTGAAATTGTTTTTTTTGATTTAATTAAAGAATCTAAAACATTCTCTTTAAGTTTTTGAAATCTATCTTTTCCAATTACTTTATATGTTTGATATGTAGTAGAAATTCGATAAATTTTATCAAACTGACCTTTCATTGAGTTATCTTCCTGAACAGTTTCCTGAGATAAAGAACTTAAAGAAGATATTAATAAGAAAACAAATAATATGTTAGATTTCATTATAGTATTATTTAGGTTGTAAATTTATGAAAAAAACCCAAACGAAAATTCGTTTGGGTTTTTATTATAAGCAAGTAATTTATAATTATTTTATTTTCTCTACAACTGCCTTAAAAGCGTCTGGATTGTTAACAGCTAAATCTGCTAAAACCTTACGGTTTAATTCGATTTGGTTAGCTTTAACTTTTCCCATAAACTGAGAGTAAGACATTCCGTGTAAACGAGCTGCAGCGTTAATACGTACAATCCATAAAGAACGAAAGTTTCTTTTATTATTTTTACGGTCACGGTATGCATAAAGCATCCCTTTTTCAACTGCATTTTTTGCTACTGTATAAACGTTTTTTCTACGTCCAAAGTAACCTTTTGCTTGCTTCAATATCTTTTTTCTTTTAGCTCTTGAAGCGACTGAATTTACTGATCTTGGCATAATTTCATTTGTTTTTTGTAGTAGGCGATAAATATTAAATCTATACTTGTATTAGCACTACTCCAAGGTTAATAATTAAATTCCCTTTAACTTTATTATTTTAAAGTTAATTGTTGTAATATGTTAGCTCTATCTGCTTTATGTACTAAACCATCATGAGTTAACTTTAATTTACGTTTTTTGCTTTTTTTAGTCAAAATGTGACTTTTAAAAGCGTGCTTTCTTTTAATTTTTCCAGTACCTGTAAGCTTAAAACGCTTTTTAGCACTAGATTTTGTTTTCATTTTAGGCATTTTCTTCCTAGTTTTTTACTTCGCTTATTATCTTTAAATACTGAGCTATTCAGTATCTTTTATTACTCTTTTAAATAAACCATAACTTGAGCGTAGGCTTATTTTACTTTCTTTGGAGCGATAAACATAGTCATA
>CAJQQH010000129.1 GCA_905480405.1 uncultured Polaribacter sp.
AGTTAGGTCTGAAAAACCTTCAATTAATTCTGGAGTTTTTTCAAAAAGAGTAACCATTTTTTTTGCGGCTTCATGAAAAGGATGTTCTGCAAAATCTGAGTCAGCATATTTTTGAAACATCACAAAGACTTTCTGAAAAGAAATATTAAGTTGTAGAGGTAGATCTACTTTATCAATCTTATTAGTTTCAATTATTTTCATAATCTTAAATTTGCTTCTAAATGTATTAGTTGGTTGTACCGTTAGACGATTAAAAAGTAAAAAAGTTACATTACAAATTTAAAGAATATATAATCGTGATAAATATTTAGTTATTTAATATACCTTTCCGCTATAATAAGTCTTATGTCTGTATGGTAAATTAAATCTTCAATATCGCTTTCAAAAGCTGCGAAACCTCCTTGAATATGGGTATAATTATAAGTCTCTTTTGATACAAATGGAGTAATTAAGTTTTTATCTTTTATATATAAAGCATCCATATTTTCTTTGGTAAAAGATGAGTTGATGAATTCTTCTATATATGATTTGTACATTGTTTTATACTCATCTACTCTAATTAAATTGTAAATTAATGTCCATTTTTTTGAAACTTCTAACATGCTAATCGAAATAGGGTCTTCATCTCCTTTGGACTTAAGAGACTCAGACGTATTGTTAACAATCCATTTTAAAAGGTTGTCTTTAGGATCATTATATAAGTAATAGTTATCTTTCTTATTACCATAAGTTTCCCAATTTTGTATTGTGTTGTTTACGGCTAAATATCTTAGAAAACCATTAACATCAAAAATTGCCTCTAAATTAGTTTTCCAAGTATCTAAATCAGAAATTCTTAATGAAGAATTAAGTACATCATTTAATTGCTGTACGTCTTCTTTATTAGAGTTTAATTCATTTGTAATATTTTCAAAACTATCTGTGGTAAAAATAGCACCATCAAACTTTGCACCATCACCGTCTGCTTTGTAGCAATTACCTGTATTGCTTAGAAAATTTCTGTTTAAAATATTTCGTTCTACGTCTTCGTTCATAGTGTATAATCCAAAATAAACGGGGTTTCCATCACCCTTATCAACATGTATCTCATAGTATGCAGTTTTAGATGCTGGAACGCCAAAGTCTGTAAAAATATTTGAAGCAATTTTTTCTCTCATTAAAGTATTGTCATTAAAATTTGGCTCTAATGATAATTCTTTAAATCCATAAAAACGTTGTTTACTAATATCATTATCTTCAGTTTGAAATTTATCAAAAATTAATTTAAAAGGTAATTTTCCATTTCCATTTAAAAAAGCTTCAAATGTTTTTTTATTGCTTTTATAACGAACACCAACTTCATACCATTGTTTGTTATTAAAGTAAAAATCACAAGCAAAATAATTTGGATTAATGTCTAATTCATTAGTTGTAGCTAATAAATTCATGTTAGATTGCATTTCTGAAAACTCTATTTCGGTTAAAACAAGATCTATTCTATTTACTTTTGATTGGTCGAAAACAACATCGTAGTTTGGATCAAAATCGTTTGAATGTGATGCATCTTCCCAATCATCTAATCCATTTGTAACAATGCTTTCATAACAAGATTGAAAAAAAATAAAACAAAAAAGCATGAAAACGATTTTTTGGAATTTATATCTCATATTAGTCTTTTTAAAATTTTAATTTATGAGTAAATGCTAAACCAGCTACATAAGTAGATTTTGGAAATTGCTCATTTAATTCCTTTTCAAAGAGCACAAATATTTTTAATTTACTAGCTTTATCAATTTCTAAACCAGTAGAAAGTGTTACTCTATAATTCTTAAAGGTTTCAGATGGTCTATAAAATATTTCCCCAGCAACTTCTGGGTCTAATTTCCACTTTTTAATATTGTATTGAATTTTTGTTTTTAATCGTATAGTTTCTGTTGTGTTGTTATCCTTTTTATTTTGATACCTAGTTCTAAAACTATAATTAAATCTTTTAATTGAATTTTTATAGGTTAAGTCGAAATTAATTCTTTTAGAACTTTCATATAAATCTACTAAATTACTTTCTGTTTCTTGAGTTCTTACAAGTCTATACCCAATTCCAATTTCAATTTTTTTTACAAGTTTATAACCAACATTAAATTGCGTAAAATATTTGTCTACAAGAGAACTATTTTTTTTAAATCTAATATTTTGCCCAAGACCTAATGTCATTTTTTTTATAGGTTTATAGGTTAATCCTATACTAGACCAAGATTCAAAATCATTTATGATTTTAGTCTTTTTTTGAGAAAAAGTAGCATCACAAAAAAATATTTTGAAACAAAAAAAAAGGACTAAATAATGTATTTTTTTACTCATTTTCTTTATAAAATATCGAAATATTTGCGGTATTTAAGTTTAAATCTACTTTCCCTATTTTTATATTAGAAATTTTTAAACCATTTATCCTTTCTAAATCTTCTAATAATAACTCTCTATTTTCTGGTCTAAGATTTTCAATATTACCATAGGTAATTTTTTTAGATAATAAATTGTTTTTATTAGAAAAAGATTCTGCAAAATATAAGGTTAAGATAATAATTATATTTGTTGCTAGTAGTTCTGCAAAACTTAATTTCTTGTTAGCTAATGAGTTAATTACAGAAACTCCAATAACAACAAAGAGATACGTCATTTCTTTAATACTTACAGTGTTTGTTCTGTATCTAATAATGCCAAAAATTGCAAAAAGACCAAGTGCCATTCCTAAATCTAGTTCTAATTTTTTTAAAGTAAAACAGATAAAAAAAACAATAACACTAATCATATAATACGTAAATAAATATTCCTTGTTTTTAGTATTTTTGTAGTATAGAAAACGAATAATAATAGATAAAAAAATGATGTTCATTCCAAACCTAAATAAGAGTTTGAAAAAATCTTCATCAAATAAAGGTATACCAAATATTTCCATTAATTTTTTTTAAAAATAACTTTAAGTAATTGAATTAGCTTTTTTAAAGTTAAGAGGTTAGTGTTTAGTTTTTAATAACTTTAATGTTTTCTTGATTGTTTTCCCAATAAATTTTAAATAAATATACACCAGCATTCATGTCACTAATATCTATTTTAGGATTATTTGTAGACCCTTTTATTTCTTTTACTTTTTGGCCTAATAAATTGTAAATAATAATAGATTTTATAGTTTCATTAGATTTTAATTGAACTTTACTTTGTGTTGGATTAGGGTATGCTTTTACTATAAAAGTTTTAGTAAATGTTTCATTAGATAAAACGGTATCACCATCAACAGCTATATTATTAAATTTAACATGTAAACCTTCATCACTTGTTAGGTCTGATCCGTCAAATCGAATTCTCATTTTAAAATTTGCGTTTTCATTTGCAATTCCAATTGATGAGAAGTCTATTGTATAAATCGTATACGTATCAGAAATAGAAATATTTGGATTGCTTAAGTTGGAACTTGTCCAATTTTGATTATCCCAATATTCAATAATTAAGGCATCTACAGCTCCATTAGTTTGTGCAGCAAAAGACACATGTGTATTTGTTAAATTTATGGTAGAAAATTCTAGGCTTACTATGTTTTCTAAGTTACTGTTTTTAAAAGGTTGTTTAATTTGTATACCACGTACTTCTGCGTTATCATACAATATACTGTTGTTTGCTAAGGACCTGTAGTTTAGTTTTGTAGGTGCGTTTACGCGCTCCATTGAAGCTTTTCGCCAATTAGTATTTTGATCTGTAAATGGATATCCATCTAAACAGGATTGAAACATTATTGATCCTTCTGTGTTAATTTTATTGTAAGTTGAATTAATGTTTTCAAGAGGAATATCATTTGTTATGTTTTGCCCAAATAACCAAAAATAAGTAACCTTGTTTGCTTCTGTATCTATTGTGTAATTTGCTTGAACTTGAGTATTACTGTTTTTATTGATTGTTATTGTTGTATCTGAACTACTTACATCACCAGTCCAATTATTAAAGATATAACCTGGTTTAGTAACTGCAGTTATGGTAATAGGAACATCATCATAATAAATGCCAGTCCAAGGGTAAGGATTGTTATTAACGCCAGTAGTTCCTGCTTTGATATCAACAGTATTTATTTTAATATAACCTGCATTATTGTCTGATAATTTTAAGGTTAAATTGTAAGTATCTGTAATGTTAAATTCATCTTTAACTTCATCTCTAATCACTGGAACTTGATTGTTAGCCCAGTCAATTAAATTTTCTTTTTCACTAGATTCAAAATAGCGAACTTTTGGAGATCTATTTTCATCTTCATCTAAATAAGGTGATACCTCATCTAGAACGTTATTTATAATTGTTTCAAATCTTTCTGGGTTAAAAGCTGTGTTTAATAAATCTGAAAAACGATTTAAGAATTTGTTTTTAAAAGATTCGTTTTTTAGTAAATTTCCAAAGAGGATTACATTTCTACTACTGTTTATAGAACTAGCCACAAATCTTGTCCAGTAATTTATCCAAGGTTTTCCTTCAAATAATAGTTTTAATGATGCTTCAAAGTCTTGTGTGTTTATTCTCCATCTTCCATCACCAAAAGAATCATTTTCTTTAACTTTTACTTTCCAAAAACTTCTTTCATAACTATCGTCTGATGAAACTAATTGTAAAATCATATGGTTTATAAAAGAATCCATGTCTAATAAAGCTTCTGCTTGAGCAAATAAACCATCATCTTTAAGATCATTAACAACAATAAAATCTCTCATATTAATATAATTTTCATAATCTTCAGTAGAACCTTCGGATAATTCACAAGCACTTCCACCACAACCTACTATAGCTATGTTGTCTGGGTCTAAATCAAAGAAACGTGCATAATGATCTTGATCTAATCTTTCTCTAAAAGCAGTTAATCCCCAATATTCACCATTAATAAAGTGTATTGCTGGTTTAATTCGTGTTATTCCTGATGAAAAAACGGGCTGCATTAATTTGTTAAAAACAACATCATAAAAAACGGAACCACCTTCACCATTTCCTCTTAACAATATTCTGTCGTATTTAGCATTATTTGGATCTGGAGCATCATTTATAATATCATCAAAAGGGTTCATCTTAAAGAAACCATTTTCATCATATTCCGTTCTTGCATAGAAGCGTAAGTTTTTAATTTTAAAAGCTCTAGAGTTATTACCATGAATTCTAATACCTCCATTTATGTTTTCTAATGAGTTTAAATTATTTGAATCAAAAACTTCTAAATGCATCGGGTATTCCCAATCTTTACCGGTTCTCCAATAATTAGAAAATTCTGGACGATAACCTTGGTTATTGCTAGGGTTGGCTAAACGCCAGTCATCAAAATCTTTTCCTGAAGTATAAATACCTTCTTCATAACCAAATAAATAATTTTCTTGAACTTGAATTGAAACAACAGGAATATTATAAGGGTTTCCTTGAGGCCACACAAAATAATTTTTACCTACAGTTTTAGACCCTTTTTCATTAATAAATGCTTTAGCTTTTATGATTTTTAACTTTCTTACCTTTTCAGAAGGGATATGTAGATCATTTTGATTTGTATTAATAACAGAATATTTATCATCTTCATTAGCTCTATCGTTTATAGTTATTGGAGAAGAGTAAGTAAATGATTGATATGTGTTTGATAATTCTGGTCCTAATGAACTATTTGCTTCAAAAGGATATTCGTTTTTATATATATAAGATGTTCCTTGTAAATTATTAATATCTGGTTCAGAGCCATCTAAAGTATAAACTATTGTTGCATCTGAAGCAGAATGTGTTATTGATAAATTAAAATCTGAAGAGTACAAGCCAGAGTCGTGAGAGAAAACAGGTGCCTCGGGGATATCGTTATAAATACTAGCATTGTTTGTTGCTGCAAAAGTACCTTTCGAAAAAATTACCCAATCTCCTGTTCCATCTGTTCTTCTACCAAGGCTAATATCTGATTCTAAATCTGTAGCAGGTGCATAGTTAATAGTTTGTCCATTATCATTTATTAAAAAAATATCTTCACCAGAAGAACCAATTTTAAAGTTAGAATGCAACGGCTTGTCTGCTCTAACACTATTTTTGTTAGAAGCCCAAACAATTTTAAAAGCATTTGGTGCAATAGTTACGTCTGGAAATGTCCATTTATAGGGTAAATCAGGGTCATCAGTTAAACCAAAACCTTGTAATTCTACAGTTTCAGATCCATAATTATATAGTTCAATCCAATCAGAATAATCTCCATCACTATCTAGGTTAGAAGAAGTATTAGAGCTCATTACTTCATTAATGGCAACTTTTTCCAGTATAGCAGTATTGGATATATTAGCAACTTTGGGTGTTGATTCTTTATATACGCTCCAATTACCAGTACCATTAGGAAATCTTCCATAAGAATTATCAGATATTAAGGCATCAATACTTACTGTGCTTACAGGTGTGCCTGAAGGGTTGTATAGTGTGATTTCTTCACCAGAAGAACTCAATTTAAAGTTTGTATGTAATGGGTTGTTAGCAAATTTCTTATTTTTATTTGAAGCCCATATCAATAAGTAACTATTAGGTTCTATGGTAATGTTTGGAAATATCCATTTAAGATGTGTTTCTTCATCATCACTTAAACTATAGTTTTCCAGGTTTATTGCAGTATTACCATAGTTGTAAAATTCAATCCAATCTTCATAATCTCCATCCTCATCTGCAATTTTAGACAAGTTAGAAGACATTACTTCATTTATTGAAATGCTCTGGGAACTTAAACTTAATGAATGAAAAATAAGACATCCAGTAATAAATGGCACTAGTAATTTTAGCTTATTCATGGCTTTTTTTAAATTATTATAGTATTTTTCTATAAAATATTAAAAATTGATAACGTGAAATAAGTTTATGGAACTAGGGAATTCCTATTTCTTTTTAATAGAAAAAAATAGAAATGCAAATATACAATAAAATTACAAAAACTATTTTTGTCTAAAATAAATAGTAATTGGCACACCAGACAAATCGTACATATCTCTTAATTTGTTTTCTAGAAAACGTTTATACGGGTCTCTAACATATTGTGGTAAATTACAGAAAAATGCAAATTGAGGTGTTGGTGTAGGAAGTTGCATACAGTATTTTATTTTTACAAACTTACCTTTTGTTGCTGGTGGTGGGTAGCTTTTTACAATTTCTAACAGCGCATCATTTAATTTACTTGTAGGAATTTTAAATTTTCTTCTTTCAAAAACTTCTACAGCAGTTTCTATTGCTTTAAATAAACGCTGTTTAGTTAAGGCAGAAATAAACACAATTGGCACATCTGTAAAAGGCTCAATTTGTTTTCTAACCATTGCCTCATAATCTCGCATGGTATTAGTTTCTTTATCTACTAAATCCCATTTGTTTATTAAGATTACAACACCTTTTCTGTTTTTTTCTGCTAACCAAAAAATATTTTGATCTTGTCCTTCAAAACCACGAGTGGCATCTACAACTAAAATAATAACATCAGAATATTCTATTGTTCTAACTGCTCGCATTACAGAGTAGAATTCTAAATCTTCTTTTACTCTAGATTTTTTTCTAATCCCTGCAGTATCCACTAAATTAAAATCGAATCCAAAACGGTTATATTTTGTATCAATAGAATCTCTAGTTGTACCTGCAATATTGGTTACAATGTTTCTGTCTTCACCAATTAAGGCATTTATAAATGAAGATTTACCAGCATTTGGCCTTCCAACTACTGCAAATCGTGGTAATTCCTCTTTTTCTAAGTCAACCTCTTCTGGTTCTGGCATTTTTTCTGCTAACGCATCTAATAAATCACCTGTTCCACTCCCGTTAATAGACGCAATTGTATGGTATTCCCCTAAGCCTAAGTTGTAAAACTCAACCGCATCAGGTTCTCTCATTGCGTTGTCAACTTTGTTAACTACAGTAAAAATTGGTTTTTTTACTTTACGTAAAAGTTTAGCAACCTCTGCATCCATTGGTGTAATACCATCTTCTACATTAACTACAAAAACAATTAAATCTGCTTCATCAATAGCTAAGTTTACTTGTTTTCTTATTTCACCTTCAAAAATGTCATCAGAACCTGTGATGTAACCACCTGTATCAATAACAGAAAATTCTTTTCCATTCCAATCAGATTTTCCATAATGTCTGTCTCTTGTAACTCCGCTAACAGAATCTACAATAGCCTCTCTTCTTTGTACCAGTCTATTAAAAAGTGTCGACTTTCCAACATTTGGTCTTCCTACAATGGCAACAATACTATTATTCATTTGAATTGAAATTTTTTGCAAAGATACAATTTAACCTACGAATAATTGTTATAACTTTAGAGTGATGTAAATAGTCTAATTATGAAAAATAGTTTTAAGGCAATTGTGTTTTCGTTCGCAATTATAATTGCTGCTTATTTGTTAGGGAATTCTATTATTAATAGAAATAATGGTCAAGGTTCAATTTCTGTTACGGGTTTAGGAAATGCCAATTTTACTTCAGATTTAATTGTTTGGGAAGGTTCGTTTTCCAATAGCAATATAAATTTAAAGCAAGCTTATAACGATTTAGAAAATGATAAAAAAGTTATAGAAGCGTATCTAGTTTCTAAAGGAGTAAAACCAAATGAAATTGTTTTTAAAGCTGTACAGAGTAGAAAAAATACGAAAGCTAAGTATGTTGATGGTAAATTTGCTGGTGAAGATTTTTTAGGTTATAAACTTACACAATCGTTACAAATAGAATCTAAATATGTAGAAGGTATAGAGAAAATATCACGAGAGATTACAGAGCTTTTGAATAAAGGAATTCAGTTTTATTCACAACCACCAAGATATTATTATACAAAATTAGCAGATTTAAAAGTTGAAATGATTTCTAAAGCAACAGCAGATGCAAGAGCTCGTGCAGAAAAAATTGCTGAGAATTCTGGTGGTACTTTAGGAGACTTAATTTCTGCAAAAATGGGGATATTTCAAATTACAGGACAAAACTCTAAAGAAGAGTATTCTTGGGGAGGAACTTTTAATACTTCTTCGAAAGAGAAAACAGCATCAATAACAATAAAGTTAGATTATAAATCTGAATAGATAATGACTCTTTTAGTAGAAAAAAGAAACAGTGAGGTTTCTTTAAGGCCTAGGTTTACAATTAATTTACAAGAAAATTCAGAAGAACTACTTCAAAGATTTACAAATGAATTTAAAAAAGAAGATTGCGTTTTTTTAGGTAATATTGTAGATAGCCATATTTTTATTTCTGTTTCTAAAAAGGATGAGCATTTTTGGTCTCCACAGTTGCATTTAGAAATTATAGAAGAAACAGAAAATACATCACTTTTAAAAGGTTTATTTGGACCGAAACCACAAGTTTGGACATTTTTTATGTTCATTCATTTTGTAATTGGTATTTCCTTTTTAGGGTTTAGTGTCTTACTCTACACTAGAATTTCATTAAATAAGTCTATCGTTTTTCCGCTTACAATGGTGTTAGTCTTACCATTTGTTTGGACCATTTTGTATTTTTTGGGAAAAATAGGGAAGGATACAGGTAAAAAACAAATGAAAAAATTACATGATTTTATGTTAGATGTAATTAATATTTAGGATTAAGTTTTATAATTTATTTCTGTCATTTTTTCTAAAAACAATGTGTTTTCCTATGTATGGGGTTTAATACCTAATTGTTATTTTATCGAAAACTATCTATTTGTAAATCAGTTTTTTTGTATTAAGGATTAGAAAAGTAATCCCTGTAATAAATAAAGGCAGTAATATTTTTTATTTATTATTGTTTGCTAAACTGAAGATTAAAATCACGGGTATCCATATTAGACGATTTTGTAAGGTTTAATAGGCCTTGTTTTAAAATAAATAGAAAGTGCTTAAGAAATCAGCATTACTTTTTCTATTCATTTTACTTTTAAGTGGCAATATTGCTGGTTCTGTAAGTTTACCGTTGGGCAATTAATTGTAACCACCAACTTTACAAATAATGCTTCTCTATCTCATGGTGTTCAGCAAAGTATTAAGCTATTTATGCATGTAAAGCTAGAATTAAAATATTTAATTTTAAAAACCAATTACCTATTTAAAACCAACTAAGAATTAAGGAGTATTGTCTATAACGGATTATGAATTAAGTGTAAGGTTGGTTGGAAAGTGGTAAAGTAGATCAAAATAAATAAGCATTGAAAATTATAAAAAACTAATCCTTATAACCGAATCTTTTTAATTGATTTTTGTTACTCCTCCAGTTTTTATTTACTTTAACGTAAAGTTCTATATATACTTTCTTTTCGAAGAATTTTTCTAAATCTTTTCTAGCTTCTGCTCCAACTCTTTTAAGAGCAGAACCTTTATGTCCAATAATTATTCCTTTTTGAGTATCTCTCTCAACCATAATTATAGATCGTATTCTAACAATATTCTCTTCTTCAATAAAGCTTTCAGTTTCAACTTCTACAGAATATGGAATTTCTTTTTTGTAATGTGTTAGTATTTTTTCTCTAATTTTTTCATTTACAAAGAACCTTTCTGGTTTATCTGTTAATTGATCTTTAGGGTAAAATGCAGGACCTTCTGGTAACAACTCTTTTATTTTTTCAAAAACAGCAGTTATGTTAAACTTCTCTAAAGCAGAAATTACAAATACTTCTGCATTGGGTACTTTATTTTTCCAGTAGTTTACTTTTTCTTCAACTTCATCCTGAGAAGATTTATCTATCTTATTTAATAAAAGAATAACAGGAATCTCACTATGAATAATCTTATTAAAAAAAGCTTCGTTTTTTAATTCTTTTTCGCCAATTTCAACCATGTAAATTAAAATATCGGCATCATCTAAGGCAGATTTTACAAAATCCATCATAGAAGCTTGTAATTCATATGCGGGTTGAATTATTCCAGGGGTGTCCGACAAAACGATTTGATGATCATCATCATTTACAATACCTAAAATTCTATGTCTTGTAGTTTGAGCTTTTGGAGTAATAATAGATAATTTTTCACCTACCAAAGCATTCATTAATGTTGATTTTCCTACGTTTGGATTTCCAATAATATTTACAAAACCTGCTTTATGTGTCATGCTGCAAAGATAAATAGATTTTACACTAGAACGGATTTTAAAAAGATTAAAAAATAATTAAAATAATGTTTGGTTTGTAGTTTATTTATGGTGTATATTTGCAGTCGAAAATAACGGATCGAATTTTATGAGTCGAAAGTTAAAAGCTAAGTCGTTTTTTTTGAAATAATATCGCGGGATAGAGCAGTAGGTAGCTCGTCGGGCTCATAACCCGAAGGTCACTGGTTCGAGTCCAGTTCCCGCTACTAATAACCTAATTCTTAATTGAGTTAGGTTTTTTTATGCTCTAAATTCAAGGGTTCTTCAGTTTACACATTCTATAAAACACTACAATTTAATATTTACATCAAAATTAGGTGCACAATTAGGTGTACCATATATTTTTTCAGGTGTACCATTTTTAAAAACATAAAACTATGAATATTAGCAAACTAATAATTTTATTCTATCTACAAAAAAATAGAATGAATAAAAAAGGACATTGTCCTATAAGATGTAGAATTACCTATTTTAAGAAAAGAAAGGAATTTTCAATAGGTCTATTCATTAATCCAGATTATTGGAATGGAAAAAAACAAACAGCTTCTATACCTGATGATAAAAATTACTTAAACAACCAACTAAGTCTGATTAAGCAAAAAGTTAATCAGGCTTTTTTGTTTATACAAGTCAATGATACAGTTTTTGATGTAAATGATATTTATTTAAAGTTTCTAGGTAAGAATACTAAAAATAACAAAACGATTTTGGAATTATTTGAGCTACATAATAGTAAAGTTAAAAAGTTAATTGGAAAGGAGTATACAGAATCAACATACAAGAAATTTAAAGAAGCTAAAATGCACACAGCTAATTTTATTAAAAGCTCTTATAAGAGGAATGACTTTCTACTTGAAAAATTAACATTAAAGTTTTTAGATGATTTAGATTATTATTTAAAATCGTCTAAAAATCACAAATAGATTACTGTTAATAAAACAATTCAAAGAGTTTTAAAAATCATTAAATTAGCTGTTTATGAATTGCTTTATCTAAAGACTCATAGATTGTTTTATAAGTCTAAGGTTTTAAAAAGTACCGATCTTTAAAAATATGTATTTATTTAATTTTTTTTCCAAATTAAGTTTCCAATGAGCAATTGATTCGTTAACATCTGTTTTTAAATGATAGAGTAATTCTAAAAGAAGAATCCTTATAATAAAAATAATTTTATAAACAATAAATAAAGAAACACCCATTAAATTGAGTGTTTTCTTTTATAAATTCATTAAGTTGGGTTAAAAAGGATTAACTAACCAGATACAAGAAACAGAAGTAAAATCTCTATAAAATACACTGTATAAATCTTGTATCTTTAGTTAGTTAAATAAATATTTTTCAAAATGTTTAATAATATGCTCAAATTTAACGCAATACTAAACGACTTTGATTAGTAATCAAAATTTGATATAAAAGAACTTGTATTTGTTTTTTTTGATATTAATCGAATTATTTTACAGATATTTTTAAATCAAAAAAATAACTATTTCCAGGGTTTTTGTAAAGTATTTTTAATTTCCAGTTTCCTTTTTCTGGTATAGATATATTAATTTTATAATCATTATCATTATTTAAAACTTCATTATGTGATTCTTTTTTATCATTTATAATTTCATTTGGCATTTTATTGATAAGCTCAAGTATGTACTCTTTTTTGTTAGAACTTACTTCAATCATATCACCTTTATACCTTATACCTAAACTTTTTATTAGATAAGCCATACTTAAAAATTGTATTCAGTTTTATATACTAGTCCTTTGTTATCAAAATGTATATATAAGTGCTTTTTTTGTGGAAAAAAAAATAATATTTTATGGC
>CAJQQH010000130.1 GCA_905480405.1 uncultured Polaribacter sp.
AGTTTTATGTGATAAATATCATATAAAAAATACCTTTACATTACTAGTTTTGTAGTATGAATAATTCTAATACAACTTTATATATAGTAGCTTCAGTAATTATTTTACATTTTGTAATTGGTTTTGGTTACCTAATTTACAAATTGAATAAAAAAAATAATAAAGATTAGTTTCTACTATTTACTTCTCTTGTAAATAGTATAATACCAAATGTTATAAATATAAATCCAAAGTAAAATAAGTATTGAAGTAAATTTACTTTAGTAATATAACCAATACCTAAACTTAACCAACCTAATATTATAAGTATAGTTGATAAAAGTATTTTATAATTTTTTTTAAGTTTCATTTAAACTTTATCCATTCTAATATGCGGAATTCCATCTTCTAGATACTCCTCTCCTACTTGAATAAAGTTATGAGATTCATAGAATTTCTTTAAATATTTTTGAGCAGAAATGGTAATTTTATCAACTTTTAAAGCTGTTTTTACAGCTTTAATAGAGGCTTTCATTAAATCGTGACCAAAACCATACTTTCTTTCTGAAGCTGCAACTACTACTCTACCAATACTTGCATTATCAAAATAATCTCCTGGTTTAAAAATTCGTGTATACCCAACTATTTTATCATTTTTAGTACCAATAACATGTAACGATTTTTGATCTTTAAAATCTACATCTTGATACACACAATCTTGCTCTACCACAAAAACTTCAGATCGTAATTGTAATATATTGTAGAGTTCTGTTGTATTTAATTCTTCGAAAGTTTTAATTTGGAATTTCATCATTTTTAGTTCTAAATATTCTCGATACAATTTCGCTAAAAAAATCGAAATCACTCAAACTAACTATAGATATTTATCAATTTGAGTGAAATTTATTTTTAAGAATTTTGTGTCGTATAAAATTACCCTGCACAAGAAATTTTACCAACTCTGTTTTGATGTCTTCCACCTTCGAATTCTGTAGCAAGAAAAATATCTACAAAACCGATAGCTTGTTGTAAAGACACAAAACGTGCAGGAATCGTTAATATATTTGCATTATTATGTTGCCTTGTTAAAGCAACTAATTCATTATTCCAACAAAGTGCAGCTCTTATACCTTGGTGTTTATTAGCTGTCATTTGTGCTCCATTACCAGAACCACAAAGAATAACACCAAGTTCTGCTTTACCACTTTCTACAGCATCTGCTGTTGGATGAATAGCATCTGGATAATCCATAGAATCATTTGTATCTGTTCCAAAATTTATAACTTTGTATCCATTTTCTTCTAAATGTTTTATAATTTCGAACTTATATTCTGTACCAGCATGGTCGTTACCAATTGCAATTGTCATAATAGATTGATTTTAATTGAGTTGTCAACTACAAAAATATAGAAATTAAAGGTTATCAACAGTTATAAACAATGATATTTTATACATTTTTAATAACTCATTAATTTTAAAGATTTTAACGTTTTAAGTTAATGTTAAGAAGTTGTAATGAGAAACTCAAAAGTTTTTTTGGTAGTTCTAATTTTTATTACAATACAAGCTCTTGGTTGACATATGCAAATTTAATTTTAAGTTTTTGATAAAAGTTTATCAACATAAAATTTACAATTTGTTTACATAGATTTGGTTGTTAACTATTAAGAATTTTAAGTTAATTACTGTTTATAACTTATGTTAATAACTCTATTTTTATATTGATTTTAAACTGATTAAATAGCTAATAAGATGTAGATGGTTTTTAATAACTCATATTAAAAAATAAAAAGAGATAATTTTATAGTAACTATTAACACACTATTATAACCATCATAGTTTTTTTAAAATTTATAAAAGAAAAATAATTATAATATAGAATGTTAATAACTGTTGAAAACGAAAAAATAGATTTAGATTAAAAAAAAAATGAGAGAGAATTTAAACTGTTTTCTTTTCAGCTTTTAAAAGGTACAAAGTGTCTTTTTGAATTTCTACTGTTTCTTTAGTAATTTCACTTTTATTCAAAGAAGTATTTATAGTAATTACAGTTATAAAAATACCTGCAAGAAATATAAAGGCGAATAAAGCAATAATTTTACGTAGACTTTTCATTTTAAGTTAATGTTCTTATTATAAAGACGCCTTGATTTAGAAAACGTTACAATTTTATTAAGATTTTTTTAACTTTTTATTAAGAAGTATATTTTTATAATCTAGTTAATTACAAATTTTATTGCTTTTTCTATAATTTTAACCGTAACCTTACCTGTACCAACAAGTTCTCCATCTGCTTGTATATATGGATTAGAAATTTTAGGTTGTACTGTTATTTCTTTAGTTTTATACGTTTCTACTTTTTTATGGTTTACAAATTTACCATTGTATAACTTAGTAATATTAAGTAATAAATCTAATAATGTAATATTTTTTGCAATCGTAATATCTAAAAAACCATCAGATGTATGTACATCTTTTGTAAACCGCATTCCGTTACCAGAATATTTACAAATACCTAAAATTGTCATTAAACAATTGGTTTCAACTTCAATTTTATCAAAAGAAACCTTAAAAACAGATTTTTTATAAAAAAGTAAACCATAAGCTCCTGCTAGAATATAAGACAAAGATCCAAAAGGTTTTAATTTTTTAAGTTTATTAACAATAAATCCATCATAACCTAAGCCAGCAACGTTATTAAAATATCTAACATGTTTATTATTGGTTTGTAAAACGCCAATATCTTGTAAAATTATTTTTTTCTGATGTATAATTTCAATAGATTTTTTAACATTATTTGGTATGTTATATGTCTTTATCCAATCATTACCTGTACCAACAGGAATTACTGCAATAGTTATATCAGAAGATTTTACATACCTTTGCATCATTATTCCGTTTACTACATGATGTAGTGTACCATCTCCACCAACAGAAATAATGTTTTTAAAACCTTGTTGAATTGCATCCTGTACCAATTCGATTTCATGTTTAGAATATTCTGTTATAGCAAAAGAATAATTAATATTCTTGTCTTTTAATAATTGCTGAATTTCCTTCCAATATTTAGAAAATTTACGATTTCCAGAAGTAGGATTTGCAATTAAAAACCAAGAGTTTATCATAGAAAAATAATTAATATGCAACCAAAATACAAAATTGAATCATAACAGTTTGTTAATAGATCTAAAACTTAAATAGTTGTATTTTGGTATCAAATAATAAGAAGTAAGAATTAATGACAAAAAAGAAGAAAAAAATATATAAAAAGAAAGGTAATGTTGTAAAAGACTTAACAAGAAATATATTTAAAATATTAAATGAAGACAGCGAAAAGTTTTATAACCATAAACAAATTGCTGCAAAATTAAAAATTTCTGATACAGATGGTAAAACACAAGTTATTAAGAAATTAGCAGAATTAGCTGCTACAAAACAGATTAAAGAAGTAGATAGAGGTAAGTTTCAAATAAATGTTGATAGAAAATATTCTGTTGGTAAATTAGATGTAACTTCTAGTGGTAACGGTTATTTTGTTACCGATGATTATGAAGATGATATTTTTATACCAAATATTAATTTAGGTAAAGGTTTACATAACGATACTGTTAAAGCATTTGTTTATAAGAAAAGAAGCGGTAAAAAATACGAAGCAGATGTTGTAGAAATTATAGAACGTGCTAAAACAGAGTTTGTTGGAGTTTTACAAAAAAATCCTACTAAAAATTTTGGTTTTGTAGTGCCTGATAATAATAAAATGTATGCTGATATTTTTGTTTCTGAAAACAAAATGAATGGTGCAGAAGATGGAGATAAAGTACAAGCAAAAATAGTAGATTGGCCTAAGAATTCTAAAAATCCGTTTGGTAAAATTACTGCTGTTTTAGGTAAACCAGGAGAACATAATACAGAGATGCATTCTATTTTATTAGAATATGATTTACCTTATGAATTTGAACCAGAAGTAGAAAAAGATGCAGAAAACTTACCAATAGAAATTACAGAAAAAGAAATTTCTAAACGTAGAGATATGCGTAAAGATTTAACTTTTACCATAGATCCTAAAGATGCAAAAGATTTTGATGATGCGTTATCTTTTACAAAATTAGAAAATGGAAATTTTGAAATTGGAATTCATATTGCAGATGTTTCGCATTATTTACAACCAAAAACTATTTTAGATGATGAAGCTTACAAACGTGCAACATCTGTTTATTTAGTGGATAGAGTAGTACCAATGTTACCAGAAATGTTAAGTAATGGTGTATGTTCTTTAAGACCTAACGAAGAAAAATTAACGTTTTCTGCTGTGTTTGAAATCAATCAAAAAGCACAAATAATAGGAGAGTGGTTTGGTAGAACAGTAACATATTCCGATCAACGTTTTGCTTATGAAGAAGCACAATCTATTATAGAAAATGTACAACTATCAGATGATATTAAACCGTACATAATGCCTTCGGATATTTCTATAAACGATAAAGAATATACAGTTACACCAGAAATTGTTGAAGCTACTTTAAAGTTAGACGAGTTAGCAAAAATTCTTCGTAAAAAAAGAATGAAAGCAGGTGCAATTTCTTTTGATAGAGTAGAAGTAAAGTTTAATTTAGATGAAGAAGCAAACCCTGTTGGAGTTTTCTTTAAAGAATCTAAAGATGCTAATAAATTAATTGAAGAATTTATGTTGTTAGCAAATAGAAAAGTTGCAGAATTTATTGGTTTTTCTAAAGGAAAAGCTACCAATAAAACATTTATCTATAGAATTCATGATGAACCTGATATAGAAAAACTAGCTTCTCTACAAAATATGATTAGTAAATTTGGTTATAAAATTAATACAGATACAAAAGAAACTACTTCAGATTCTTTAAATCAGTTATTAAGCGATGTTCATGGTAAAGCTGAATCTAATATGATAGAGACTTTAACTATTAGAACAATGTCTAAAGCTAAATATACAACTCAAAATATTGGGCATTATGGTTTAGCTTTTGATTATTATAGTCATTTTACATCACCTATTAGACGTTATCCCGATGTAATGACACATAGATTATTACAATATTATTTGGATGGCGGAGAAACGCCTAAAGCAGATTTGTATGAAGAAAAGTGTAAACATTCTTCAAATAGGGAAGAACTAGCTTCTAAAGCAGAAAGATCTTCTATTAAATACATGCAAATTAAATACATGCAAGATCATAACGATGCAATATTTGATGGTGTAATTACTGGTGTTACAGAATGGGGAATTTACGTAGAAATTTCTTCTAACAAATGTGAAGGAATGGTTAGAATAAGAGATATAAAAAGTGATTATTATACTTTTGATGAAAAGCAATATGCTATCATTGGTCAATCTTCTAAAAATATGTATCAATTAGGTGATAATGTAAAAGTAAAAGTAAAAAAGGCCGATTTAGAACGCAAACATTTAGACTTTAGTTTAATAGAAGATTAAAATTTAACTTATTAGCTTTTTTTATTAACAAATAATGTAAAAAATAAACTTAAAATAAAAGATGATTTTAACAACTACACCAAATATTGAAAATTTTAAAATTGTAGATTATTTAGGTATTGTAACAGGTACAGCATATAATTCTAGTTATTCACATAAAGGAAGTAAAATGTCTTTTAAAGATATGTTTAATACTGCTAAATATTATGAAAATTATGCAGCTGGTTTAGAAGCTTTAAAAGAAAAAGCATTTCAAAACTTAAAAGAAAATGCAAAAAAATTAGATGCAAATGCTGTAGTTGGTATTCAATTAGATATAGAACCTTTAGCTAATACATCTACTTTATTAGTATCTATAACGGGTACAGCTGTTAAAGTTGAATAAACTTTTAGTATTGTCACAATAAAAACAAAAAAAAGTCTTTATAGTGGTATACTTATTGATTAAAGTATATTAATCAAACCTTAAATAATGAAAAGAATAATTTATACATGTTTATTAATGTTCAGTTTAACATTAATGTCGCAAACAGAAATTACTAAAACTTTAGGAGATTTTACAACCCTAAAAGTTTATAATGGTATCGAGTTAGAATTGATAAAATCTAAAGATCAAAAATTAGAAATTTCTGGAGAAAAATCTGAAATGGTAAAAATAAAAAATGTAAATAATACATTAAAATTAAGTTTACCTTTTTCTATAAAACCAGAAAATAACGCTGCTAACGGTAAAATTTTAATAAAACTATATTATAGTAAAGAAATTGCTTTAATAGATGCTAATGAAGGTGCTACAATTACTGGTAAAGAAATTTCTCAAGACAAATTAGAAGTAAATGCTCAAGAAAGAGCTTTTATAAATTTAGTTGTTAATGTAAAAGATTTAGAAGTAAGAGCTTCTTCTGGTGGTATTATTAAATTAACGGGTGCTACAAGCAACCAAAATGTAGATGTAGATTTATATGGTATTTACAATGGTTTTGCTTTAAAAGCTTCTAATAATACTGTAATTAAATCTGGTACTGGTGCAAAAGCAGAAGTTTTAACAGGTAAAACATTAAGTGCAAAAGTAAGTTTTGGAGGTTCTATTTTTTATAAAGGAAATCCAAAGGTTGTAAAGGATAAAAAAGTAATAGGAGGTATTATTCAAAAAAGGAATTAATAGAATCCTTTTTGTATATTTGCTATATTAAAATTTATAATTCATGAATACTTTAAATATATTTTTATTAGGAATGCCAAGTGGTGGATCTTGGATAATTATTGCAATAGCAATTTTACTATTATTTGGTGGTAAGAAAATTCCAGAATTAATGAAAGGTTTAGGTGGTGGAATTAAAGAATTTAAGAAAGCAACCAAAGAAGAAGGTGAAGAAAAAATAGAAGATAAAAAGTAATAAATTTATCTTACTTTTTTTAAATATTAAAAGCTCAGTTTGTATACAAACTGAGCTTTCTTTTTTAATTAAAAATCCCCCAACTTTTAACTATTGCAAATATAGTTAGCAAAAAATAATTTTTTTTAAATTTGTTATAAAAAGGAAGGTTTTAGAGGTTTTTGTGATGAATGGGAACGTTTAATCAAGTAAACTTTGTAAAGATTGTTTAGAAAATTTTCTTGAAACAGGAATGTTAAAAGAAATAAATTTTGATTTTAATAAATAACCTCTTGCATTTCCAGAAATATCATTTATATAATTAATATTTACAATATAACTTTTATGACATTTAATTATATTTGAATACTCTTTTAATTCGCCTACTATTTTTATTAAAGTAACTCTAAGTATTTTTTCTTTTAGATCATTATCATCTTTTAAAAAGAAACTAGCATAATTTCCTTGAGAAGTAATATAAACTAAATCATCAATATTAAAAGTAACTTTTTCTTTTCCATTTTCAGAA
>CAJQQH010000131.1 GCA_905480405.1 uncultured Polaribacter sp.
TGGTTCCAAATGAAAAAACGAGTATTTCTTTTGATAACTCTAAGTTAGTCAGTAAAAAAATACAAAAAGGTAGCAAGATTGTAATTGTTGTAAATGTGAATAAAAACAATAATTCTCAAATCAATTATGGTTCTGGAAAGGATGTAAACACAGAGAACATAAAAGATGCTAACATACCTTTAAAAATAACTTTTACTGGGAACAGTAGTATTTCTTTACCTGTTTGGAGACTCTAAGCTCTATTTTAAAAAAATATTATTAGTACCTGTAACATTTGTAAAAAATGGTTACTAAACAATAAAAGGAGCAATCATCTTAATGATTTTTAGATCGTAAAAATATTGCTACTAATATTTTTACTGATAAAGAGAAACAAAAAACTTCATAAAAAGGTTATAAAACAAACATAAAAAAAAGCGTTTGTATACATTTTTAACCTCTTTGTAATTACTAATCACTCGTTTGTCAATTAAATTTTAGAGAAACTAATAGATATTATAATTTTGACCTATAATTAAAAAATATAAAAACTGACAAGTAATTAATCTCAAGTAAATTTATGTACAATGTACTTTAGAAAATTTAATGATTTTAACTGCTTCAAAACTATAAATAAATGAAACTTTAATGAAGAAACCTAAAATTGGTTTGTTTTGGGGGAAACAGCCAAAGAGTATATCCTGAGTAGAGATAAATGGATATATAAAACTCAGGTTTCTTCATTCTTAAATCCTAGGTTTTAAAATATAACATTAAAAATTTCTTTTTAAGTTTTAGATTAAATATAACTACTAGAAATCAAGATAATAGCATACCCAAAAATAAATGGATAGAATTCACATACAACATCTTAAAAAATTAAATAAACATATTTACTACTAAAAAAAAAAAATGAAAAAAGGACTTATTTATTTCGCAATTATTATTATCGGATTATCAATTACTTCTTGTACAAAAGATAAAGTAGAAGAAACCCCAACTATAGATTATGTACTTATTCCAGACAATAAATTTGAAAAAATATTAATTGAAACAGGAATAGATTCTGATAATACTATAAATGGAAAAATATTAAACTCAGATGCAGAATTAGTTGAAAAATTAGAACTTAATAGTTCTCAAATAGATGATTTAACTGGTATAGAAGCTTTTATCAACTTAAAGAGATTACACGCTGCTGGTAACAATATTGAAACAATCGATTTAAGCGGAAATACTTTACTAGATACACTCGATTTAGCTGGTAATGCGTTAGAAACTATAGATGTTTCTTTAAATACAAAGTTAGTTTATGCTAATGTTTACGCTAATTTATTAACCTCTACTTCTGGTTTTTCTAACGCAACTAATTTAGATTATTTAAGCTTATCTTTTAATTATCTTACAGAATTTACAATTGAAAACCCAAGTTTAAAAAGTTTATTAATTGACAACAATGATATTGTAAATTTCGATGCTTCTTTAGCAACGAATTTAGAAGGTTTATTAATTACTTCTAATAAATTAGAAACTTTAAATTTATTAAACAACTTAAAGTTAAAAACGCTGCAAACAGCAGATAATAAACTTACAGAATTAAGTTTAGTACATAATAATAATTTAACTTATTTAAGTTGTTCTTCAAACTTTTTAACTTCTTTAAACATTAGCAATCTTACAAATTTAAACTTTTTATATGCACAAAATAACCCAGACTTAAATTGTATTAAGATTGCAAATAATCAAGATGTTCCAACACTTAGTTTATCAAACTATCAAGAAGTAAATACTAATTGTAATTAACTTACAAAATAAACAAGAATGGAAATCTTAGTAGTTGGAGCAAGTGGAGCAACAGGTAAACATGTAGTAGAACAACTTTTAGAAAAAGGACATAAAGTTAAAATAATTGTTAGGTCTTTAAATAATCTGCCAGAAAATTGGATCTATAATTGCTATCTTAGAATTACTATTGCTAGTATTTTAGAATTAAGTAGAGAAGAAATAAATATGCTAGTAAAAGATTGTGATGCTGTTGTTTCTTGTTTAGGTCATAACTTAAGTTTTAAAGGAATTTACGGACAACCTAGAATGTTAGTTAAAGATGCTGTTACAAAAATATGTAATGCTATTATAGAAAATGAGCCTTTTAAACCAGTAAAATTCTTATTAATGAATACATCTGGTAATAGCAACAGAGACTTAAACGAACCTATTTCATTTGCTCAAAAATGTGTAATATCTATACTCCGTTTACTCTTACCACCACATGTAGATAATGAGAAAGCTGCAGATTATTTAAGAGTAAAAATTGGTAAAAATAATAAGTTTATAAATTGGGTAGCCGTTAGACCAGATGGTTTAATAAACCAAGATGTAGTTACCAAATATGAGGTTTTCCCCTCACCTACTCGAAGTGCAATTTTTAATGCAGGCAAAATAAGTCGTATAAACGTTGCTAATTTTATGGTAAATTTAATTCATAATGATTTCTTATGGTGTAAATGGAAAGGTCAAATGCCAGTTATTTATAACAAAGATTCTTAATAATTTAAAAAGTATTTATGAAATATATTAAAAAGAGTATAAAAATATTTTTTGCAGTACTTTCTGTAATCGTTTTTACCATAATCATTTTTCTTGCACTTGATGCCAAAAATACTTCTTATTTAAAAATTAAAAAAAATTCTAAGTTAAGTGTAAATACTTATTTGATTAAAAACATTAATGTTATACCAATGCATAAAGATACTGTTTTAGCAAATAAAACAATATTTGTAAAAAACGGAATTATTAAAAATATTGAAAGTAAAATTATCATGGATGATATTGAAATAATTGATGGAAAGAATCAATTTATATCACCAGGATTAATAGATATGCATACACATTTATGGGACAAACAAGAACTAGGATTATACCTTGCAAACGGAGTTACTACTATTAGAAACCTATGGGGATATTCTATGCATTTAAGGTTAAAGAATAAATTACAAAAAAATAAAATTATTGGGCCAATGTTATTTACCTCTAGTCCAAAACTTACAAGTAAAGATGATCTTGGTGATGATAAAGTACAAATAGAGACTAAAGAGGAAGCAAGAAAGTTAGTTATTGATTATAAAAAAAGAGGTTTCGATTTTATTAAAATTTATGCTGGTATAAATAAAGATATTTATAAAAGTATAATAAATCAATCTAAAAAATCTGGTATTTCTATAATTGCTCATCCTAGTAGAGAAATTCCCTATTTAGATCAATTTCATTCTCAAGTAGCCAGTTTAGAACATGCCGAAGAAATTTTTCAACAAGCTCTTAATTACCAAATAGATAGTATAAAATTAACTCCTATAATTCAGAAATTTGTAGATTCTAAAAAATCTTTTTGCCCAACAATTACAGGTTTTTATAAAATCTTTGAAATGTTAGATCAAGGAGAAAAAGTTATAAATAAAGGCGCTATAGATTACATGAACCCTTTAATAAAAACTGTAGATAGTAAAGTACAATATAATAGGTGGGCAAATGAAAAAATAAATAATAGCTCTATTAAAGAAACCATTTATAAACAGCATTTATTTCATTTATATATTTTAAAAAAGATGAATGAAAAAGGAGTAAATATTGTAAGTGGTACAGATGCCGGAATTGGAATTACTGTTCCTGGAACCTCTATACATCAGGAACTTTCATTTTATAAAGAAGCAGGTTTAAGTAATTATGAGGTTCTTAAAACCGCTACAATAAACCCAACAAAAACACACAAAGAGTTCGAGCAAATGGGATCTATACAACAAGGTAAATTTGCAAACTTTATTGTGACTAAGAAAAACCCTTTAGAAAATTTAAACGAACTAAAAAAACCAGAATGGGTAATGGTAAATGGTAGAAAAATTGATAAAAAAACCTTAAATATATATTCTCAGAATGCAAAAAACAGAAACAACTTACTTGTTACAGCGTTAAGATATCTTGAGTATTTATTAGTAGAAAGATAGTAAGTTAAAAACGGTATCTTATTTAGGTTTTAATTTCCATTAATTTATAAATAAAATTTATCCTATCTCTAATAGTTCAATGAATTAAATCGAGTCAAAAACTAAATATGACTCAATCGAAAAAGGTGAAATATTTATCAATATAAATAAGAGAAATAATAAAGAGAATTTTATTTTAGTTGGTATTTGTAGGTTTAGATTTGCTAAAATCTAATAATTTTGCAATTGAACCTAGTATTGGTTTATCTATGACAAACAAAAACTCAATCTTTTATAACTTTCAAGATTTGTGTACATAAACTTTTAAAATAGATCAATTAGAAATTTAGCCTCGTATTTCTTTTACAAAATTTAGTAGTAAAAACATTAGTATTGGACTTAAATTAGGGTTCTATTATACATTAAATAACCATAATTGGAACAATGGAATAGTCAAATCAAAAACAAATTATTCAATAAATAAACTCACCCCATTTTTACAATTGAGTTTTGGTGGGAGAATAAATCAAAAATCACATAAAAAGAACTTACTTTTAGATAACAATGGAGATAAATTACACACAACTATATATCCAAATAAAGGTAAAGAAACTGTAATATTATTACATGGAGGTCCCGGAGTTCCAGAAGATTTGTTGGCCGTCACTAAACTTTTAAAAAAACGTTTTCAAGTAATTTCTTTTCATCAAAGAGGCACAAAACTTTCTCCTAATCCAAGTAATAATTATTCAATAGATAAATATTTAAGTGTTATAGAAACAATTAAAAATCACTTTGGAATAACTAAGATTCATTTATGGGGGCATTCTTGGGGTGGGTTGTATGCACAAATTTATTCAGAAAAATATCCCGAAAACTTATTAAGCCTAGTATTATGTTCAACAGGTTCTGGTACAAATGTAGTGTGGAAACAAACTGAAAAAGAAGTAATGAAATTTAATAAATCTAAATCTAGTTTTGGCCAATAGTTAAAAATGGGTTGGAAAAGTTTAGCTGGAGCTATGGGAAATGATAAAGCATATCAAAACCTATTTAAACAAGTTATTAAAAATTATAACGCTGATTTTAATTCTAGTAATAATGAAGAGCGTAGTTTTCTTTAGAAAATGTAAAAGCAATAAATAAAACTAGAAAAAAAATAATAAGATATCCTCTTTTACAAAAACAGATACACAATAAATATCCTACTATAATTATGTATGGAGATAACAATATTTATGTAAAAAGCAAAAAATTTGTTACAAATCGATATCCAACAGCTAAGATAAAAATCATTAATAATAGTGGACATTTACCTTGGTTGCATAATCCTAATGAATTTAAAACAAAATTAAATAGCTTTTATAACTCTATAGAAATTAAGTAATTTTAAATAAAAAAACCTCATTAACAAATTAGTTAATGAGGCTTACTTTGTAGCGGGAACTGGACTCGAACCATTAATATTAAAGTAATTAGTTTGATAAAATCAACCTACTTTTTGTTTTTAGACTATATTAATAATTAAATCGTGTACTCAGGTTTATAAATAACTTCTAATCAAATATACTTTTCTGTTTTTGATTAATAACATTTTAACTATAACAAAAAAGGTTTTTTAAAAAAATATCTTCGAATATTGTTTAAGTTAGTGTCAATAACATATCAGTTATTCTCATAAAGAGTCGATTATAACTTAACACAAAAAAGTAGCTCTATTTTGTGCTTTTTTTGGGTAATATTTAACTCAAATGAAGAACTATTTATTGAATTCACTGCTTTTAGTGTGTAACACTATTGCTTTTACTCAAAATTTACCAAAAAACCAAGAACTTGGAAAATGTTATGTAAAAAGCAAAACACCAGAAGTATGGAAAAATGAAACTATTGCTATACAAACAGCTCCAAAGCACAAAAAAATCATTGTTCATCCAGCAGAATATAAAACTGTTATAGAAAAAGTTTTAATAAAAGAAATTGGAATACAAATTATTGCCATTCCTGCTGTTTGGGAAGATAGAAATGTAAATTATATAGTCAAAGAAGCATCAACTATGCATAGTATAGTTGATGCTTCTTTCAAACAAGATTTTAAAACTATTGAAGTTAAAGCTGTTTCTGCTAAATGGGAGATGAGTGAAATAGCACCAAGCTGCAAATCTAGCAATCCTGATGATTGTAGATATTGGTGTTATAAACCTGTTGATGCTCAACATGTAACTATACCTATAACTAAATTAAACAAAGAGACAGAACTAGTGTCTAATAAAATAGCTAGTAATCAAAAAACATACATTAAAAAAGTAATGATTACTCCCCCAACAACAAGAAAGATAAAAATCCCAGCTATTTATAAGAATATTAAAAGAACAGTTTTAATAAAAGATGCTTGGAAAGAAGAAGTAATTGTAGCTGCAAAACACAAAAAAATTATTAAAAAAGTTTTGATAGACAAAGGTGGATTAAAAACTTGGAAAGAAATTGATTGTGAATTAGTGAAAAACACTCTGTTACCAATTAACTGGAATATAGGCAATAGTGAATTAACTTCAGAAGCAAAAAAAAATATTGACCTAATATTATTACCGATTTTAAAATCTGGAGTAGCAGTTGTAATTGAATCTCATACAGACTCAAGAGGAAGAAAAGAAAGCAATCTAAATTTATCACAAAAAAGAGCGCAGGCTATTGTAAA
>CAJQQH010000132.1 GCA_905480405.1 uncultured Polaribacter sp.
GAAGTACCACCACGTAGAGACTTTATTGAAAGAAATGCAAAATATGCAAATATAGACGCGTAATACACTAAAAAAGATACAGATTACACACACTCCTAATATAGGAGTGTGTTTTTTTTTATATATTAGCTACAATACCAAACTAAACATAACTTACTATTAACTTAAATCAACTACAAAATGAAAAAGTATTTATTAATTTTTATAGGCGTGTTCGCCTTATCGTTTAACACAAAAGCCCAAGATGGATTTGAAGGTTATCTTTTAGCTGATAATAATGATCGAGGTAAATTAATTGACGCATACATTAATCCTGTTATGAAAGGACTAATATACGGTATGAACAATGGCTGGTATCATACAGCAAAAGTTCATAAAGCTTTTGGTTTTGATATATCTATAGGTTTAAATGCTTCTCTAGTACCTGGTAAAGATGAAATGTTTACGCTATCTGGCTTAACATCAATTAACCAAGCTACAGGAAAAAGTATTACTGCTGCTACAGTTGGTGGTTCTGAAGATGATACACCCTTTACAACTGTTAATTTTGATGAAGGAGGCGTAAATTATAGTACAACTTTTGATGCTCCAGGTGGTGTCAAAGAAAGTTTACCTTTAAGTGCGGTTCCTGCACCAGCAGTTCAATTAAACTTAGGCTTACCAGCAAAGTTTGAAGTAAGCTTACGTTTAGTACCAAAAGTAGGTTCTGATGATGTAAAAGGAAATTTATTTGGTATTGGATTAAAAAAAGAAATTACAAGTATATTTGGTCCTTTAGAAAAAACACCTTTACACGTATCTATACTTGCAGCCTATACTTCTATGACTGTAGATTATAATATAGAAAGTAGTGGAGATGTATCTGTACAAAACGGTTTAGCTGAATTTAAATTAAACTCTTATACTGTACAGGCAATTGCTTCCTTAAACTTTCCTATCATAAACTTGTATGGAGGAATAGGATATGGATCTGGAAGTTCTACGCTTAAAATGACTGGTAAATACGACCTAAGCTATGGACCTCTTACAAGAACAATAACAGACCCTATAGATTCTGAATTTAATGCTGGTGGTTTTAGAACAACAATTGGTACTAGATTAAGTTTAGGGTTCTTTAAAATATTTGGAAGTTATACCTTACAAGAATACAATACAGCTAACTTAGGTATTGCTTTTAGTATTAGATAAATAATATTAAAATATAACAAAAAAAGACATCTAGTTTAGATGTCTTTTTTTTGTTTTTAAAGACATAAACCTTGTCTAATTTTTGTACTTTTGTAATACATAAATTAACACAATTAAAAATATATTAATATGAAAGTTACAGTTGTAGGAGCAGGTGCAGTAGGTGCAAGTTGTGCTGAGTACATAGCTATTAAAGACTTCGCATCAGAAGTTGTAATTCTAGACATTAAAGAAGGTTTTGCAGAAGGTAAAGCAATGGATTTAATGCAAACAGCTTCTTTAAACGCATTTGATACTAAAATATCAGGAAGCACAAACGATTACTCTAAAACTGCAGGTTCTGATGTATGTGTAATTACTTCAGGAATTCCTCGTAAACCAGGAATGACTCGTGAAGAGTTAATTGGTATAAACGCTGGAATTGTAAAAATGGTTTCTGCTAATTTAATTGAGCATTCTCCAAATACTATTATCATCGTTGTTTCTAATCCTATGGATACAATGACTTATTTAGTGCATAAAACTACAGACTTACCAAAAAACAGAATTATTGGAATGGGTGGAGCATTAGATTCTGCACGTTTTAAATATAGATTAGCTGAAGCTTTAGGTGCGCCTATTTCTGATGTTGACGGAATGGTTATTGGTGGTCACTCTGATAAAGGAATGGTACCTTTAATAGGTAAAGCAGCAAGAAATAGTGTTGTTGTTTCAGAATTTTTATCTGAAGAAAGAATGGAGCAAGTTGTTCAAGACACTAAGGTTGGTGGAGCTACTTTAACTGGTTTATTAGGTACATCTGCTTGGTATGCACCAGGTGCAGCAGTTTCTGCAATGGTACAGGCAATAGCATGTGATACTAAAAAAATATTTCCATGTTCTGCTTTATTAGAAGGTGAATTTGGTTTAAACGATTTATCAATTGGTGTGCCTTGCGTATTAGGTGCTAACGGAATTGAAAAAATAGTTGAAATCAGTTTAACTGATGCTGAAAAAGCAAAATTATCTGAATCTGCTGTTGGCGTTAAAGCAACAAACGGTTTATTAGAATTATAGAAAATAGTATCTAGTTTTTAGATACTAATAAATACTAAAATCCAACTCTTTTGAGTTGGATTTTTTTTGTGAAAAATTGAGAGCAATAAAAACATAAAATGATTCTAAACTTAGGGATAGATTTAATTTGAAAATCAAAATAAATAAAACCTAATTTAGTTGTAGATATTTAAGAATCTTCAACTATTTAAAAAATCCTATTTAGATAATTATTAACCGCCTTGAAATAAATTAAACATATCAATCTCCGTATGTTTGTATATAAATTGCAGATAATGAAAAACCAAACACATACACTTCTTAAAAATATTTTCGGTTACGATAACTTTCGCCCATTGCAGGAAGATATTATCAACAGAACAATAGAAGGGAAAGATAGTTTTGTTTTAATGCCAACTGGAGGCGGTAAATCGATGTGCTTTCAAATTCCTGCTATGGTTTTTGATGGAATTACTATAGTTGTTTCTCCTTTGATTTCATTAATGAAAGATCAAGTACAAGCCTTAAAATCAAATGGAATAAAAGCGGATTTTTTTAACAGTTCTATTTCTGTACAAGAAGAAAACGAGGTAATTAATAAAGCAATTAATGGAGACTTACAACTCTTATATTTATCACCAGAAAAATTAATTTCTGTTAGCAATACTTGGTTAAAACAGCTAAACATAAAACTAGTTGCTATTGATGAAGCACATTGTGTTAGTATGTGGGGGCATGATTTTAGACCTGAATACACACAACTTAAAGTGTTTAGAAATTCTATACCAAATGTTCCTTTTATGGCATTAACTGCCACTGCAGATAAATCTGCTAGAAAAGATATTGAAGATCAACTTGGTTTAACAAATTCAAAATTGTTTATTTCTTCTTTTGATCGTAAAAACTTGAGTATTGAAGTGAGAGGTCAAGTACAGAAAAAGAAAAAATTACAAGAAATTATTAGTTTTATTAAACGAAGAAAAAATGAAAGTGGTATTATCTATTGTTTAAGTAGAAAAAACACTGAAGAAGTCGCAAATCACCTTAAAGAAAACGGGAATTCTGTTGCATATTATCATGCAGGAATGAATCATGAAGAAAGAGAGCAAACGCAAACTGATTTCATTAATGATGACACAAAAATAATAGTTGCTACAATTGCTTTCGGAATGGGAATTGATAAATCTAATGTTCGTTTTGTAATCCATTATAACTTACCAAAAAATCTAGAAGGGTATTACCAAGAAATAGGACGTGCAGGAAGAGATGGATTACCCTCAGAAACCGTACTTTATTATAATATGCGAGACTTTGTTTTGTATAGTCAGTTTGCAGATGATGGTGCAAATACTGCTATGCAAAAAGAAAAGTTAAATAGGATGTTGCAATTTGCTGAAGCAAAATCTTGTAGAAGAAAAATATTACTTTCTTATTTTGGAGAACATCTTACTGAAAATTGTGGCAATTGTGATGTTTGCGAAAATCCGCCTAAAGATTTTGATGGTACTATTTTATCTCAAAAAGCACTTTCTGGTATCGCTAGAATGAAAGAAAAAGACGGAATTACGATGTTAATTAATGTTTTAAGAGGTAGTAATAATGCAGATATACACTCAAAACAATATTTTAATCTTAAAACGTATGGCATTGGGAAAGAAATTTCTTTTTTTGATTGGCGAGATTATGTGATTCAAATGGCAAATCTAGGGTTGATAGAAATAATGTATGCAGAAAGTTCTGCTTTAAAAATAACACCTATTGGTTGGAATGTTTTAAAAGGTGAAAAAACAATAAGATTAACCACACCAATTAGTCCAAATGAAAAAAAGAAGAAACCAAATGTAATTAGAAAAGCTACAGAAGGCGAAGCAAACCAAGATTTATTTACAGCTTTAAAAAAAATAAGATATACTATTTCAAAAGAAGAAAAAATGCCTGCTTACATTATTTTTAATGACAAAACATTAAAATTAATGGCAAGTGACTTACCAACAACTGAAAATGAATTTTTGGCTATTTCTGGAGTTGGAATGAGTAAAATGGAAAAATATGGTGAAGAGTTTATGAATGTAATTCGTAAATTTAAAAGTGCAGCAAAACCAAGAAAAATTCCTACTACAAAATTAACTTTTGACTTATATAAAGAAAATTTAACCCCAAAAGAAATTGCAGAAAAAAGAAACTTATCAATTACTACTATTTTTTCGCATTTATCTCAATTATATACTGAAGGAAAAGATATTGAACTAGAAAAATATGTTACTAAAGAAACTATAGATAAAGTTAGAATTGTTTTTAATCAATTTAATCAAAAAATAGAGTTAAAACCAATTTACGAAAAGCTTAATGAAGAAGTTTCATACAGCGAAATAAGAATAAGTATTACTTTGATTTTAAAAAATGAATAACCTAATTCTACTTTACAACAATTAATAATCAACAAAAATAAACACATAATTTTAAAAAGAGATTTACAAAGAGTTTAGCTTTTTTATTTCTAACACGCTGTTAAGTAATCTTTTTTATATATTTGACACATGAAAGCAAAATGGTACGCTTGTTTATTAATTTTAGTTTTTTCTTTTTTTGGAGCCATCCAAGAACAAGTTTCTATACCTAATCAAGAAATTCTACTAGAATTTGTTGATTTAAAAATTGAAAAACAAGATATTGAAAGTACTATTTACACTGTAAAAGAAAAACTTCTTAATGCGGGTGTTACAAACATAAACATACAAGAAACTAGTAATGGAGCTTTAAAAATATCTTACTATAGTATTTTAAATGTTGCTAATATAAAAGAGGTTTTATCAAACAATAAACCACTTGTTCTTAATAATCTACCTTTAAAAAAGAATAAACCCTCTCACAAGAATACATCAAACTATAATATTGATATTTACGAATTAGATACTGATTCTGACATATCTAATTTTGATGGTAATTCTATCATAGACATAAAATCTAGTACAGAAAGGTTTACAACAACAAATACTTATGCATTTCTAAGACTTTTAGAAATAGAAAAAAGTAATAAATTATTTAAAACAGCGTACAAGGCTACTAAAAATCTTGTATTTGTTAGAAATAACTCTTCTTATAAAGAACCAGAAGTTAGAGCTGGCCCTTTTACTTTCACTATCTAAAGTATACTAATTTATGGATTTTTATAAATCGTCTTAGAATAAAATTAGCATATTCGTACTACAAAGAACTACAAAACAATAAATAAAAATAATTGTCAAGTTTTGCGAGAAACTATATATTTGCTCGCTTTTAAAAATTTGATTATTAAATATATATAAAAAATGCAAAACAAAGGACTTATTAAAGTATTCGCAATCCTTTTTGGATTAGTGAGTTTATACCAATTATCATTTACATTCTTAGCCAACAAAGTTGAGTCTGATGCTGTAAATTATGCCGCATCTAAAGTAACTGATAATGACGCAAGACAAAAAGCTGTATTTGAAGGAAAATACATCGATAGTGTTGCCAATAAAGACATCATAGATTTAGGTATTGCAAAATATACTTATAATGATGTAAGAGACAAAGAAATGAACCTTGGTCTTGATTTAAAAGGTGGTATTAATGCAATCTTACAAGTTTCTGTAAAAGAAGTTTTAAAGAGTTTATCTAATGGTTCTAAAAACGAATTTTTTAACAATGCATTAAATGCAGCAGATAAAAGACAAAAAAGTAGTAATGAAAATTACTTAGACTTGTTTTTTGAAGAGTTTGAAAACATAGCAGGAACTACTAAATTAAGTGATCCATCTATTTTTGGAACAAAAGCATTAAGCGATAAAATTTCTTTTGATGAAGCTAACATAACTGTTAAAGAAACTTTACAAAATGAAATTGATAGTTCTATTGGTACTGCTTTTGAAGTATTAAGAAGTAGAATTGATAAATTTGGTGTTACACAACCAAACATTCAAAGAATTGGAAATTCTGGAAGAATTCAAATTGAATTACCAGGAGCTAAAGATATAGATCGTGTTACAAAATTAATTACTAGTAAAGCTGAATTACAGTTTTGGGGAGTTTTTACAAATGCAGAAGTTCAAAACTTTTTCTTTGCTGCTAACGCAAAAGTTGCAGAACTTTTAAAAGATACATCTGTTCTAGAAGAAGAGAAAGACTCTCTTAAAAAAGATGATATTGATGATTTACTAGGTGAAGCAAATGACTCTACAAGTGTTCAAAAGAACTTATTTACTTATTTATTCCCTAGAGTAGCACAATCTCAACAACAATTAAGTTCTGTTGTTGCTCAGGCAAGAGTATTAGATACTGCAACAGTAAATGACTTATTAAAGAGAAAAGAAGTAAGAGCTTTATTACCTACACAATTAAGGTATACTAAATTTTTATGGGATTATAAATCTAATAAAGGTGTTGATGGAACAGAGATAATAGACTTATATGCTATAAAAGGAAACAGAAATGACAGACCTACTATAGAAGGTGATGTTATTTTAGATGCTGGTCAAGTATTTGACCAATTGAACAAGCCAGAAGTAAGCATGACAATGAATAGCTCTGGAACAAAACAATGGGCAAAAATGACTGCTGATAATGTAGGAAACTTTGTTGCTGTTGTTTTAGATGATTATGTGTATACTGCACCTTCTGTAAATTTAGCAATTACTGGTGGTAGAACTTCAATTTCTGGAGGAACTATGACAGTTGCAGAAGCAGAAGACATTTCTACAGTATTAAAAGCTGGTAAATTACCTGCTGCTGCAAGAATTATTCAAGCAGAAGTTGTTGGACCATCTTTAGGTCAAGAATCTATAGATGCTTCTATCAGTTCTTTCGGTTTAGCAATCTTATTAGTTTTACTTTGGATGGTTTTATACTATGGTAAAGCTGGTTTATATGCAGATATTGCATTAATAGTAAACATCTTGTTTATCTTCGGAATTTTAGCTTCATTTAATGCTGTGTTAACTTTACCTGGTATTGCTGGTATTATTTTAACAATTGGTATGTCTGTGGATGCAAACGTAATTATCTTCGAAAGAATTAAAGAAGGATTATTTAAAAAGAAAGGATTGAAACAATCTGTAGAAGAAGGTTTCTCTGTAAAAGGAGCTTTATCTGCAATTATTGATGCAAATATTACAACTCTTTTAACAGGTATTATTCTTTACATTTTTGGAACAGGACCAATTAAAGGTTTTGCTTTAACATTAATGATTGGTATAGCAACATCTTTATTTACTGCTGTTTTTATTACACGTCTTTTAATTGATAGAGGAGTTAACAAAGGATCTAATTTAACTTTTAATACTTCTGTTTCTAAAGGATGGTTCCAAAACATAAGCGTAGAGTTCTTAAAGAAACGTAAAATTGCGTATGTTGTTTCTGGTGCTATTATCGTTGCTGGTATTGTTTCTATTTTCTCTATCGGTTTAAAACAAGGTGTAGATTTTAAAGGAGGACGTTCTTATGTTGTTCGTTTTGAACAATCAATGAATGCTACAGAAGTAGCTTCTACTTTAAAAGATGCTTTTGGTACAGCTCCAGAGGTTAAAACATATGGAGATGATAATCAATTAAAAATAACAACAGTTTATAAAATTGAAGAAGAAGGACAGGAAGTAGATGAACAAGTACAAACTGCTTTATTTACAGGATTAAAATCTTATTTAGGTACAACGTCTTATAACAACTTTAAACCAGGTTTCGAAAAAGAAGGTGCTGGTGTAATGAGTTATATGAAAGTAGAACCTACAATAGCAGATGATATTAAAACATCAGCTTTATATGCAGTATTAGGTTCTTTACTTATCGTTTTCTTATACATATTATTACGTTTTAGAAAAGTATCTTTCTCTATTGGAGCTGTAATTGCAGTTTTCCATGATGTATTAATTGTATTAGGTGTATTCTCTATAACATACAACTTTATGCCTTTTGATATGGAAATAGGTCAATCATTTATTGCTGCTATATTAACAGTAGTTGGGTATTCTTTAAATGATACCGTGGTAATATTCGATAGAATTAGAGAGTTTACAGGTGCACATCCAGATTGGAAATTTAGTAAAGTTGTAGATACAGCATTAAGTTCTACTTTAGGAAGAACAATTAATACCTCTTTAACAACATTATTAGTAATGTTAGCAATCTTCTTCTTTGGAGGAGACTCTATTAAAGGATTTATGTTTGCCTTAATTGTAGGTGTAGCTGTAGGTACATATTCATCATTATTTGTGGCAACACCAATTATGTTTGATACTTCAAAAAAAGAAGAAAAAAATAACTAGTATTATTTAAAATAAATTAAAACCGTTTTTAATTACTGAATATCAGATTAAAAACGGTTTTTTCATTTAAGATATAGCAGCTATATTTGCACTCTTATGAAAATTATAAAACTTCACGATTTATACTTTAAACCTTTTATCAATAAAAAGGAAATTTCTAGTATTGTAAAACATCTTGCACAACAAGTAAAAGAAGATTTACCAAAAGATGAAACACCTCTTTTTGTAGGTATTTTAAATGGTTGTTTTCTTTTTGCTGCAGATTTTATAAGAGAATACCAAGGTAACTGCGAAGTATCTTTTGTAAAATTAGCATCCTATAATGGTACCTCTTCATCAGAAGATGTAAAGCAATTAGTAGGTATTAATGAAGATTTAACTGGTAGAACTGTAATTATATTAGAAGACATTATAGATACTGGTAGAACATTACAAGAAATTTATACTATTTTTAGAAATAAAAACGTAAAACAATTAAAAGTTGCTACACTATTTTTTAAACCAGATGTATTTAGAAAAGAACTACCAATAGATTATATCGGAAAAAGTATTGAAGATAAGTTTATAGTTGGTTACGGATTAGATTATGATGGATTAGGACGAAATTACCCAGCAATATATCAACTAACAACACAACCCAAAATGAAAAACATCGTATTATTTGGCCCTCCAGGAGCAGGAAAAGGAACACAAGCAGAATTTTTAAAAGACATGTACAGTTTAGTACATATTTCTACAGGTGATGTATTCCGTTTCAACATTAAAAACCAAACAGAGCTTGGTTTGTTGGCTAAAAAATATATGGATGAAGGAGATTTAGTTCCTGATGAAGTAACAATTAATATGCTAAAAGCTGAAGTAGAAAAAAATGCTGATGCCAATGGTTTTATTTTTGATGGTTTTCCTAGAACACAATCTCAAGCAGAAGCGCTAGACACATTCTTATCAGAAAAAGGAGAACAAATAAATGCTATGATTGCATTAGAAGTTCCAGAAGATGCATTAGTTACTCGTTTATTAGAAAGAGGAAAAACAAGCGGAAGAACAGATGATACTGATGAAAGTAAAATTAGAAACCGTTTTAACGAGTACAATACTAAAACTGCGATTTTAAAAGATTATTTTGATGCGCAACAAAAATACTATGGAGTTAACGGTGTAGGTTCTATTGAAGACATAACACAGCGTATCTCTGGAGTATTTGATAAACTTTAAAATGCGTAACTGTTAAAATGTTTAATTTTTTTTAAACAAAAACAGAAATACACATTTAAACAATTACACAACGATTATGACTGAAGGAAATTTTGTCGATTACATAAAAATATACGCTTCTTCTGGAAAAGGCGGACAAGGTTCTGTGCATTTACACAGAGAAAAGTTTATTACAAAAGGTGGTCCTGATGGTGGAGATGGTGGACGTGGTGGTCACATTATTTTACGTGGAGACAAAAATTTGTGGACATTGTTTCACTTAAAATTCAAACGTCATTTTAGAGCCGAAGGTGGTGGTGGTGGAAGTGCAAGTAGAAGTACTGGTCATGATGCAGAGGATATTTTTATAGATGTACCTTTAGGAACTATTATAAGAGACGCAGATACAGATGAAGTAATTGTTGAAGTTACAGAACATGGTAAAGAAGTTATTCTATTAAAAGGTGGAAAAGGTGGACTTGGAAACTGGAATTTTAAATCATCAACAAATCAAACACCAAGATACGCACAACCAGGTATAGATGGTTTAGATGGATGGTTTAGAATGGAATTAAAGTTATTGGCTGATGTTGGGTTGGTTGGTTTCCCAAATGCAGGTAAATCTACCTTATTATCAGTTTTAACTTCTGCAAAACCAAAAATTGCAGATTATGCTTTTACAACTCTAAAGCCAAATTTAGGTATTGTAGAACACAGAAATCATAGAACATTTGTTATTGCAGATATTCCCGGTATTATAGAAGGTGCTGCAGAAGGTAAAGGTTTAGGTCATCGTTTTTTAAGACATATAGAACGTAACTCTGCTTTGTTATTTTTAATACCAGCAGATAGCGATGATATTAACAAAGAATATGCTATTCTATTAAATGAACTTAAAAAGCACAATCCAGAATTATTAGATAAAGATAGATTGTTAGCAATTTCTAAATCTGATATGTTAGATGATGAATTACAACAAGAGATAAAGGCAGAATTACCAGAAGGTGTTGAGGCTTTATTTATTTCATCTGTTGCAGAAATTGGCTTACAAGAGCTTAAAGACAAACTTTGGGGCCTATTAAATTAACAATATTTAAAAGAAGTAAATATAAAAAGTGATTCTGGTTAATACCAAAATCACTTTTTTTTTGTCTTTTAAAAAATTATTATTGGTATGTTATTCTTCCTTTACAAGAATTCTAATTGGTAGTTTGTATTCTGTAGACACAGGAATTCCTCTTTTAATTGCAGGACGAATAGTAGATAAATTTTTAATACTTAGCTTTAGCAAGCTATCTAACTGTGGCAATTGTAGTTTTATGTTTTGAGTAGAAGTTATTTTTTTTAAAATAATGTTTCCACTAGAGTTAATTAGTATATCAACATAAACAACCTCATCTATAGAATCTTTAATTTCTAAAGAAAAATTTTGTAGCTCTACTCCTATTTTTTGATGTATTGTATGTCTAAAACAATCAGATTTTTTTGATTTATCTATTAAAGAATCACACACTTTAAATGATGGTGAAAAATCTACAGAAGTAAAATCTACAAGAGTATCCGTAACTTGGTTACTATCTTTATTAGAAAATGATAATTTATCACAAGAAGTAACAAAAAAAAACAATAATAGAAAAGAACAAATACGCAAGAACATCTTATTAATTTATTAGGTAAAAATAACATATTAGTTTTTACTTTCTTTTCTCTTCTTTCTTTTTTTTCTTTTTGTTTTCGTTTCTTCGATATAAATATAAATTGGAACTGTATATATTACAGGAACAGGAACTCCTCTTAATCTACCAGGTTTTAGCCTTGGGAATTTTTTTAATACTCTTTTAACTTCTAGCTCCAATTTAGGATGGGGAGCAAGTACTTTAATACTATCTAATTTCCCTTTGCTATTAATTCTAAAATGAATATAAAGAGTTTTCTTGCCCGGAGATAAATTTAATTTACTAGGTAAAGATGTATTAAATCTTCTTTTAAAATGTTTATTAAACTTTTTATCAAAACATGTTTTTAATTGACTAGCATCACCTTTACATCCTTTAAAAACAGGTATTTCTTCAATAAGCTCAAACGATTTGTTTTCTTGAGAGAATAAAGACAAAGAAATTAAAAAAAATATAAGAACTAAATATTGGATAATTTTCATCTGTAATTTAATAATAAAGACTCAGCTATTAGGATTATTTATCTTGTGAATTTAATAAATATTGTTGACTTTTAATCTAACGACTCTCCACTTAAAAAATATTTTTTTTTAATATCTTTTAATCGTCTCCTAACAAAGTTTGCCATGTCTTCATCTTTATCAGAAAAGCTATCTATATATTTATTGTAATGTTTATAAGCTATCTTTTTATCCTTATAATAATCATCAGATAATTTTGCTAATTGAAACAATGCTTTATAATTTCTTCTATTTTCTAAATATGCTTTTTCAAAGGCTTTTATAGCTTTATTTGGCATTTTTGTTTCATAAAAAGCAGTTGCCAAACCATAATACTCCTCATCTCTTTTTTCTTTTCCTATAGAGGTAGCCATCATATAATTCATCATTGCAGATCTATAATCTTTCTCTTTTAAAGCAATGTGACCTAAATAAGTTTGAGTTTTAAAATTCTCTCTATCCACTCTATATAATTTTTTAAAATATTTTTTTGACTGTTCGAGGCTGTCTAAATTATAATAAGTTCTACCTAACATCGATTTACTATAGGTCTCTTTTTTATCTAAAGAATCTAAATTTAATAAAAACGGAATTGCTTCTTTATACTTCTTATCTCTATATAATTGATTGATTTTTAATTTATTTAAATTGATATGATTCCTATCTAAGAACAATCCTTTATCTACAAATAATTTGGTAGAATCTTTATCTTTCAATTTATTAAAACTTGTGGCTAATCTTGCAATTGCATTTAAGTGAAGTGTATCTTTTTTATAAGCATCTATAAAACTATTAATCATTAAGTTTCTTTTGCCTTGTATAGAAAAAGATAAACCTAATTGATAGGAGTAATTGGCATTTGTTTCATCTTTACTAATTAAGTGCTTAAAAGTATTTACAGCCTTTTCGGGTTTTCTAGTAAGGAGATACAACTTACCAAGTTGATATTTTAAAACCAGGTTCAAAGAGTCTTTTGCTAAAATTTCTTCATAAATTTTTATTGATTTATCTCTTTTATTTAATCTTTGATACGTTTTTGCTAATTTTAATTTCGCTTTTTTATTCTCTTTAAAAACAAGTGCTTTTTCTAAAAATGTAGCAGTTTTCTTATAATTATCAATCGATTCATAAATAACAGCTTTTTTGTAGTTAGATAAAAAAGAGGGCAATTTTAAATCTAGTTCTTGTAAAGCTAGTTGATATCTTCCATTTTCAAATAAACTATCAGAAACCATAAAAGTCGAAGTTTGCGCTTCGACTTTTACAATACATAATAATACAACTAAAACTTTCTTTTTCATTGGTTAAATTTTATTCTACTAGTATCACAAATGGGATATTATAATTTACAGCAACTTTCTCTCCTTTATTTTCTCCAGGAGTCATTTTTGGTAAAGAATTCATCACTCTTATAACTTCTTCTTTAATATTTATATGTGGAGCTTTTGCTCTAACATCTACAACATTACCTTCAATATCAATTTTAAAACCTATAAAAACTCTTTTTTTTCCTGCTGATAAACCTAGTGTTTTCGGTAAATCGCTATCAAAATTTTTTATAAAATGTTTTTGTACACTTGTCGAAAAACATTTTTTATCACCAGTTTCACAACCAGGAAAAGTTGGTGATTTATCAATTGACATAAAAGAAACTCTTTCCGTTTCTACTTTTTCAATATTTTTCTCTTCTTCACTTCTTAGTGTTGCTAATTCATCAATTAGCTCTGCAATTCTTGCCTCTTTTGTTATGGGTTCTTTTACTTCTTCGGGTGAACAAGATGTATAAAATAACATACTTGCTAGCAAAGGAATAATTACTAGATACTTTAATTGATTTCTTTTTTTCGATTTGTTTTTTGTCATCATAATAATTCTTTTTTTAATTAATGTTTGTTTATAAAATTGATTGACAAACGAAATGTTTTCAACCTGAAAAAAGTTGGATAGTAGATTATTCATATAGGTTTCTTTATCTTCTTGTTTTGCTACAATTGCATCAGAAATATATTCATGTACAAGCGTAATTCTTTTTTGATAGAAATATATCATAGGATTAAACCACATCATAATTTTCAAAACCTCAAACATTAATAAATCTAAAGAATGCTTTTGTTTGCTATGTACTAATTCGTGTTCTATAATTTTCGCTCTCTTTACTTCCGTAATTCCCTTACCTAAAAATACATAGTTAAAAAACGAAAATGCTTTTGTCTGATTCGGAATAAGAATCAACGTAAAACCGGGTTGCTTCAAAACTTCATTTTTTTTAATTAAATGAACAATCTTAACCAGTTTTATTAAAAATAATATTGAAAAAAAAGTGACTCCAATCCAAAATAAAATTGAAATAGAATTTATAGATTGATAAAAAGAAGTTTCATTAATTACATTCTTTATTACCTTTTGTGGTGATAAAACAAACTCTGGTAAATACACTATATATTCTTGAGGAACTGCTTTTTGAAACGTTGGTATTTTTATAAACGGAATTAAAAAAGACAAAACGGGTGTACTTAATAAATACCATCTATTTTTAGTAAAGAATGTTTCTTTGCTTAGAAAGAAATCATAAACAACCAAAAATAAAATTTGGAATACTATGACTTGAAAGATGTAGTTTATCATAAATTTTATTTTTATAATACAGAGAAAGTAATTGGTAATATATACTTTGCTTTAATAGGTTTACCATATTTTTCTCCATGACTCATTATTGGTAAAGAATTCATTATTTTTATTACTTCATCCTTGATAGTTTTACGAGAAGCTCTAACTTTTAAATCAGTAACATTTCCTTTTAAATCAATATTAAATTCCAAATTCACCTTTTCTTTTCCTGGTCTTAAACCTAAATTATTAGTGATATTGCTATTAAAATTAGTGTCAAAATGTTCTTGTAATTTCTCTAAGAAACAATCTGAGTCTCCTTTTTCACATCCTGGAAAAGTAGGTGTTTTTTCTAATCTTGTAAATAAAAGTTCATCACCAATATCATCAGGATGAATAGAATTTAAACCTTTAAAAGCAACTCCAATAGAAACCCTACCGTTTGGCATTCTAAAAAATCTAAATCCGTTATTATTTTTAAGCTTCGGATATTTTTTAAGAATAGTAATCTGTTTCTCATAAGGTTCACTAAACTCTTCCTTTTCTTTTTTTGATAAATTTTGAAATGAAATTTCTTTAAACTCTTTTGGAAGCTCTTCTCCAAAATACGAATCTAAATAAGTTTCTTTATTTCCTTTAAAACTAAATAACTTCCCATTACTACTTCTATAAATTGTTTGAAGTTTCATTTCTGATGAAATATCATTTAAAGGAGAAACTGAACAAGATGAATACAATAACATACTTGCTAAAACAGGAACCAAAACCAAATACTTTAATTGATTTATTTTTTTCGATTTGTTTTTTGTCATCATAATAATTCTTTTTTTAACTAATGTTTGTTTATAAAATTGATTGACAAACGATATGTTTTCAACCTGAAAAAAATTGGATAGTAAATTATTTATATAAGTTTCTTTACTTTCTGATTTAGCAACAATAGCATCAGAAATGTATTCATGTACAAGCATAATTCTTTTTTGATAGAAATAAATCATAGGATTAAACCACATCACAATTTTTAAAACCTCAAACATTAATAAATCTAAAGAATGCTTTTGTTTGCTATGTACTAATTCGTGTTCTATAATATTTACTCTCTTTGTTTTGGTAATTTCCTTACCTAAAAATACATAGTTAAAAAACGAAAATGCTTTTGTCTGATTTGGAATAAGAATCAACGTAAAACCAGGTTGTTTCAAAACTTCATTTTTTCTAATTAAATGAACAATCTTAACTAGTTTTATTAAAAATAATATTGAAAAAAAAGTGACTCCAATCCAAAATAAAATTGAAATAGAAGTTAAAGATTGATAAAAAGAAGTTTCTTTAATTACATTTACTATTTCCTTTTCTGGCGATAAAACAAGCTCTGGTAAATACACTATATATTCTTGCGAAACTGCTTTTTGAAACGTTGGTATTTTTATAAACGGAATTAAAAAAGACAAAACTGGTGTACTTAATAAATACCATCTATTTTTAGTAAAGAATGTTTCTTTGCTTAGAAAGAAATCATAAACAGCCAAAAATAAGATTTGGAATAATATGACTTGAAGGATGTAGTTTATCATAATTATTACTTTTTTTTACTGAAACTGTTTACTCATTTCTTTTATTCACTTCTTTTAAAATGGATTCTAATTCTGTAACATCCATATTATTTTCTTTTACAAAAAAGGAAACTAAGCTTTTAAATGATCCATCGAAATAACCATTCATAAGTTTATGCAAACTTTGGTTACTATAGGTTTCTTTATCAATTATAGCATAATACACATATCCTCTACCTTTTGGTTTGTGCGCTACAAATTCTTTAGTTTCTAAAATTCTTATGATGGTAGAAACTGTATTATATGCAGGTTTAGGTTCTGGTAATTTTTCGATAACTTCTTTTACAGATGTTTCTTCTAAATCCCAAAGAACTTGCATAATTTGCTCTTCTGCTTTTGTTAATTGTTTTTTCATAATCTTTAATTTTTACTTAACCAGTAAATTAAATTTCTAATAAATTGAATATTATTTGGAGCTTGTTCTGAATGAAAACCAAACTTATAAGTAACAGAATCATTTGTTATTGTTTGTGCTGTAAACATTGCTGCTTCTCCAAAAACAGCTATTTTTCCTTTTCCAAATTCCAAAATTGCACCTTGATAATTGTTTTCTAAATCAGAACTTGGTGTGTCATCATTAAATCTCCAAGCAATTTCAGGTGCCAAACAATAATCTTCTTTTTTAAACTTTAAAATTCCTTTTGCTTTTTTAGGAATTGAAAATGAAGAACCAGTAAATGTGGTAATATTATCTATTTTTTCACCAATAGTTCCATCAGAAATAACAGTGTTTAAAAATCGATTATTATTAATAGAAAATATATCAGGAGCATTTCTATCCTCTTTCTGTTGATATGCAAAACCATCACAAAAATCAAAACCAAAAGCATTTGCTAATTTATTTGTAGCTCCAGAAAATGGCATATGATCTGCAATTAATAATAGCCTACCTCCTTTTTTAACCCAGTTTTTTATGAATCTGATATCTTCCTCTGAAAATGCATTATAAATAGGTTGTCTCCAATTGCGAATATTTTTTTGATTTATTGGGTTTGAAATTACTAAAACATCATTTTTAAGTATTTTTTTTACGTCAATAATACTATCTAATTGATATCCATCATTGGTCATTAAATCTGCAAAAGGTTTAAATCTTCCATTTAGTTGATGAAAGTTATGATGACTTTGATCTATCAAAATCCTTGCTCCTTTTCCTTTTTCAAATCTTGGATTTTCTATTTCAGGCACAATAATATTATCAGCTCTTTGTTGCGTAAAACTTACATCAGCAATTAAAAAAGCTATTAAAAATAGAATTTTAGGCACTATCTTCTTCATTATAAATATATTTTACCATACAAATGTAACTAAAAAATTAGTTTAAACTAATTTTTTAGTTGAAATAATTGTAACAAACTAACTTTTTGCTCGTCGAACAAGTAAATTAAGTTATGGATATTTTATTTTTTATATTAGGTTTTGTCTTTGTAATATTAGGCATTATTGGCGCTTTCTTACCAATATTACCAGGGCCATTAACAAGTTGGATAGGTTTATTATTTTTACATATGACCAAAATTATTCCTTTAGATTATACCTTTTTAGGAATTACATTGGCTATTGCCTTACTAATTTGGGTGTTAGATTATTTTATCCCCGCAATAGGTACAAAACGTTTTGGAGGTACAAAATACGGCGTTTATGGTACTACAATTGGTTTAATTATAGGCTTACTATCTCCTATTCCCTTCGGTATGTTATTAGGCGCTTTCTTTGGGGCATTCTTTGGGGAATTATTATATGACAAAAAAGACACCAATAGAGCGTTAAAAGCTTCATTTGGTGCCTTTGTAGGCTTTTTAGCATCAGCAACTATTAAATTTTCTATAGCAACTGTTTATCTAATTTTATTTTTTATAAAATTCTGGGAATATAAAAGCGAGTTCTTTTAAGAAGATTACTCTTTCTCTGCCATTTTTTTAACGTAATCTGTAATAATTACAATTTGAGTAGGTCCAACTTTACCTTCAATAAATTTAGCATTTTCATGGTCTAAAGAAATTCTACGAACTGCAGTTCCTTGTTTTGCAACCAAACTAGATCCTTTTACTTTTAAATCTTTAATTAAAACTACAGAATCTCCTGCTTGTAAAATTGCACCGTTGGCATCTCTATGTATAATTTTTTCACTTTCATCTAAATGATCTCCAGATTCTTTAGCAAAACGTAAATCATCGTCTTCTAAGTACATCATATCTAACAAATCTTGAGGCCAACCTTCTTTTCTTAGACGAGATAACATTCTCCAGGCAACTACTTTTACAGCTCTGTGCTCAGACCACATAGAATCATTTAAACAACGCCAATGGTTTGCTTCAGTTTCTTCTGGGTTATCAATTTGAGTTACACAAGTTTCGCAAGCTAACAGACTTCCATCATTTCCACCACCACCTGTAATAGTAGGTTTTACATCATAAACTGATAAATTAGTTGTTGATGCACATAATTCGCACTTATTACCGCTTCTATTTTCTAAATCTAGTTGTAAACTCATCTTTCTTTTTTATTGATAAAAGCAAAAGTACAGTATTATATGCTAAAGTTTAATTAATTTAACTGTGGAAAATTAGAGGTTTTTATTAAACCTAAAAATAGTAGTTTAAAAACCACGTAAATGCACAAATTCATTCCAAGATTTCCAACCAGTACTCTTTTGTTTTAAAAAAATAGTTTTGGTAACGTCTTCTATAAATTCTATTTTATTGTAACACTTTTCTTTTGCATTATACACTTCTAGTTTTTCTAAAGCCTTCTTTAGCCTTACCCCACATCTAGTAAACTCATTCCAATCACTAATCTTAGTTTTTCCTTTACTATGCATACTTTCTTTGTTATGACTCTGAAATAATTGTTTTTGATAAGCTTCTATAATATCTAATGCATTATTATACTCTTCTCTCGTAATAATCATAATATCGTTATATTTTAAAGTGATATTTTAATTTCTAAATTCAAAAAAAATCAAGTTTTAAAGAGGAATAAGTTATACTACTAATTGTAAAATTAACAAATAAAATATATCCATTATTATAAGAAAATAATATTTCCAATGTTAGATTTATTGTTTAGAATACATCAAATATAAAAATGTACAAAACATAAATTTATCTATTATAGATGAATTTAACCTTAAGTATAGATGAATAATTATAATATAACTACAAAACGAAAAAACATAATTTTAACGCTGTATAAATATCGATAAAGAGTAAAATTATTTAATTTCTAAAGAGGTAAACTTAAAAGAAGTACCATCAAACAAACCTTTGTCAGATAATTTTAGAGATGGAATTACCAATAAAGCCATAAAAGACAAACTCATATAAGGTGCTCTTAACTTACTTCCCATTTGTTTTGCCATTTTATCTAACTCTGCATATGCTTTCCCTATTTCTTCTGCTGGTTTATCAGACATAATTCCTGCAACAGGTAAAGAAACTATTTTTTCTTCGAATGTATTTACTGCACAAACGCCACCTTTATTAGCTATAATTAAATTTACTGCTTTACAAATAGCATCATCAGAAACACCAACTGCAATAATATTATGAGAATCGTGCCCAACAGAACTTGCAATGGCACCTTCTTTTAATCCGAAGTTTTTAATAAAAGCTATTGCTGGTTTATCATTTTTATAACGATTTACAACGGTCATTTTTAAAACATCTGTTTCAGTATTTGAAACTAAATTACCTTCAATAATTAAAGAGTTCTCTTCAATTTGATTCGTTACCAACTCACCATCTAAAGCTTCTATAACTCTAATTTTTTCTGATGAAGAATCAAATCTAAAATCAACAACTTGTTTTTTATCTGTATTAAAGTTATTCAAAATTTCAAAAGGAACAGATTTTACAAAAGTTTTTCCGTTTTTGGCAACTAATTCCCCATTTATATATGTTTTTAAAACATTAAAATTCTCTAAATTATTAACTACAACAAAGTCTGCATCGTCTCCTTTTTGTAGTAAACCAACATCTAAATTGTAATGTTTTACAGGATTTACACAAGCTGCTTGTAATACTTTAAAAACATCAACTCCTTTTGCTACTGCCCTTTCACATAATTGATTTATATGCCCCAATAACAAATCATCTGGATGTTTATCATCTGAACAAAACATCATATTCTCAAAATGTTCTGGCAATAAATCGATTAAGGCTTCAAAATTTTTAGCTGCAGAACCTTCTCTTATAATTACTTTCATTCCTTTTTGAAGTTTCTCTAAAGCTTCATCATAAGAAAAACACTCATGATCTGTAGAAATTCCAGCAGAAATATACTTGTTAACGTCTTCTCCTCTTAAACCTGGAGCATGACCATCAATTGGTTTATTGTTATTTTTAGCATGTTTAATTTTTGCTAAAACGGCTGCATCATCAAACAAAACACCAGGATAATTCATCATTTCTGCAAGATATTTAATGTCTGGGTTTTCCATCATCAACTTAATATCTTCAGAATCAATAATTGCACCGGCACTTTCAAAAGAAGTTGCAGGTACGCAACTTGGAGCGCCAAAATTAAACTTTAACGGAACTTTCTTTCCGTTTTCAATCATAAAATCTACCCCTTTTAGCCCCAAAACATTGGCAATTTCATGCGGATCTGATACAGTAGCAACAGTACCATGTTTTACAGCAATTTTAGCAAATTCAGAAGGAACTAACATCGAACTTTCTATGTGAATATGTGCATCTATAAAACCTGGTAAAATATAATCTTCACAAGTATGTTGTTGTTCACGAATGTCTAAAATCTTACCATTAATAAATTCAACTTCACCCTTAAAAACTCGCTTGTTTTGTATATCAACTATATTTCCTTGTACAATCATTCTTCAAAATATTTATCACAAATTTACAAAGAATTGAAAAAGATATTATGTTGTTTCTAATCTTTATCCTATTTTTAATTTATGAATTCTAACAATTATATTGTATCAACAGAAGAAGCAGAAAAAATTCTTTTTGAGATCTATAACATAACCGGAGAAGCTTCTAAATTACCAGGAGAAATAGATGCTAATTTTAAAATTAAAATTGATAAAAAAAATCGATACATTTTAAAAATTTCTGCAAAAAACACTGATAAAAATGAGTTAGACTTTCAACAGAAAATATTACAATATTTAACTGATAAAAACACCTCTTTAATTACACCAAAAGTTATTTTAGATAAAAATAAGAAAACAACTTCAACCATTTCTATAAACGGAAAAAGCAATTTGCAAGTTCGCCTACTAAGTTGGATTGATGGTAGAGTTTGGTCTTCTGTAAATCCGCAACTAAATAATTTACGTTTTAGTTTAGGTGAAAAAGCAGGTGAATTAACAAATAACTTACAGGGCTTTAATCATCCTGAAGCCAATAGAGAATTTGTTTGGGATGTTGCACAGGTTTTATGGACAAAAAAATATTTACATCTTTTTAACAAGGAAGATAAAAATTTAATAAATTCATTTATTCATAAATTTGAAACTTGTCAAATAGAATATAAAAAATTAAGAAAAAGTATTGTTCATAATGATGCCAACGACAATAATGTTTTAGTTTCAGAAGATTTTAAAAACCCAAAAACTAGAGCTATTATCGATTTTGGAGACGCGATAAATACACAAATAATAAACGATGTTGCTATAACTTGTGCATACGCAATAATGGATAAAAACAATCCTTTAGAAGCATCATTACCTATTATAAAAGGGTATCATTCTAAATTTCCTTTACAAGAAAAAGAGTTGCAATTTTTATATACTTTAATTGCAATGCGTTTAATTATTTCCATCACAAAATCTGCTATTAATAAAATTGATAATCCAGAAAATAAATATCTATTAATCAGTGAAAAACCTGCTTGGGATTTACTTAAAAAATGGAAAAATATTTCTGAAGACTTTGCACATTTTAGTTTTAGAAATACATGTGACTTTACTGCACATCCAAATCAAGTTAAATTTAAAAACTGGTCAACAGAAAACAACTTTAATTTATCTGGTTTATTTCCAACAATTAACAAAAATAAAATTCATCACCTAGATTTAAGTGTATCAAGTGTATTTGTTGGTCATCAAGAAGAATTTAATAATTTAGACTTATTTCAGTTTAAAATAGAACAACTTCAAAAAGAGGTTCCTTCAAAAATTTTAGCTGGCGGATATTTAGAACCTAGAAATTTATACACATCTTCTGAATATGATACTATTGGAAATTACGGAAACCAAAGCAGAACAATTCATTTAGGTGTCGATTTTTGGTTACCAGAAAACACACCGGTTAATGCGCTTCTAGAAGGCGAAGTTGTTATTGTAGAAAATGATATTGGCGATAAAGAATACGGTGGTTTAGTTGTTTTAAAACACGTACAAAAAGATTTTACATTTTATACTTTATATGGGCATAACACCCCAGAAAGTGTTTTAAAGCATTCCATTGGAGATCTTATAAAAAAAGGAGAACAAATTGCTGTTTTGGCAAATTACCCCGATAATGGAAATTGGGCACCACATCTGCATTTTCAAGTGATGCTGTCTTTATTAGATTTTAAAATTGATTTTCCAGGAGTTGCTTATTATAACGAAATAGATGTTTGGAAAAGCTTGTGTCCAAATCCTAATTTATTGTTTAAAATTGAGGGCTTTAAAGATAATTTAATTGATTCTTCTAATAAAATTCTTGCAGAAAGAAAACAACATTTAGGTAAGAGTTTAAGTTTACAATATAAAAATCCATTGCATATAGTTAAAGGTTCTAATCAATATTTAATTGATAGTTTTGGGCAAAAATATTTAGATACTGTTAATAATGTTGCTCATGTTGGTCATGAAAATTTTAACGTTGTAAAGGCAGGACAAAATCAAATGGCTTTGCTAAATACCAACACACGTTATTTGCATGAAAACATAAATAATTTAGCAAACGAAATTTTAGAAACTTTACCAGAAGAACTCTCTGTTTTGCATTTTGTGAATTCTGGAAGTGAAGCAAATGAACTTGCTATTAGAATGGTTAAAGCAAATACAAATTCTAACGAAATTATAGCAAGTGAGCATGGTTATCATGGCAATACAAATACTTCTGTAAATATCTCTTCATATAAATTTGATGGAAAAGGCGGAAAAGGGAAACCTGAAAACACACACATTTTTCCAATTCCTAATACTTTTAGAGGCAAATATAAAGGAACAGATTCTGGTAAAAAATATGCTGAAGAAGTTCAGGTTTTAATTAATGAAATTCAATTACAAAATAAAAAAGTGGGTGGTTTTATTATTGAACCTATTATTTCTTGTGGCGGACAAGTAGAATTACCTGCTGGGTTTTTAAATGAAGTTTATAAAAAAATTAAAAACGTAGGTGGTTTATGCATTTCTGATGAAGTGCAAACAGGCATTGGTAGAATGGGTAAAACCTTTTGGGGTTTTCAACTTCATAATGTAATTCCAGATATTGTTACTATTGGTAAACCTATAGGAAATGGACATCCAATTGCAGCGGTTGCATGTACAAAAGAGGTTGCAGAAAAATTTGCAAATGGAATGGAATACTTTAACACTTTTGGAGGAAACCCGGTCTCTTGTGCTATTGCAACCAGTGTTTTTAAAGAAGTAAAAAAAGAAAAATTACAAGAAAATGCATTAAAAATAGGAGTATTCTTGAAACAAGAATTAATAAAATTATCAAATCAGTTTCCAATAATTGGAGATGTTCGTGGTCAAGGCTTATTTTTAGGAATCGAATTGGTAGATGCAAAATTAAATCCGCTTGCAGAACAAACTGATTATATAATTAATCGAATGAAATATTTTGGTATTTTAATGAGTTCTGACGGTCCAGATCATAATGTTATCAAAATAAAACCACCAATTACATTTACAATTGAAAATGCTAAAGAAGTAATTAAATATCTACAAATTGTTTTTAACGAAAATTTCATGAAACATAACTAAAATATAAATCTTACATTTATACATCTAATTTTTAATGAATGCTTATCATGTATAAAAATTTAATTTTACTATTATTAGTATCAATTTCTATTCAATTAAATTCTCAAAAAAAAGAAGTAAAACCAGCTAGTTGGGATGTTAATAACCCTCATGAAAGTTGGTTATATAATACATTTGAGTTGAATACATCTGAAGGGACTTGGATGAATTTAGATATTTCACCAGATGGAAAAACTATTGTTTTTGATCTATTAGGTGATATTTATAAAATGCCAATTTCTGGTGGAACAACAACAATTTTAAGGTCTGGTTTAGCGTATGAAGTACAGCCAAAATTTAGTCCGAATGGAAAATATATTTCTTTTACAAGTGATGCAGAAGGCGGAAACAATATTTGGGTGATGACAGCAAATGGAAAAAACGCAAAATCTATTACTAAAGAAAAATTTAGATTATTAAACAATGCTGTTTGGACGCCAGATGGAAAATCTTTAGTAGCTAGAAAACATTTTACTTCTACACGTTCTGTAGGTGCTGGTGAAATGTGGCAATATCCTCTTAATGGTACTGCAGGTTTAAAATTAACAAAAAGAAAAAATGATCAGCAAGATGTAAATGACCCATCAATTTCACCAGACGGAAAGTATTTATATTATGCGGAAGACATGTATCCTGGAGGTTTTTTTCAATACAACAAAGATCCCAACAAACAGATTTATGTAATCAATCAATATAACTTTGAAACTGGCGAAACTGAACGAATTACTGGAGGTCCTGGAGGAGCTGCAAGACCTGTAATTTCTAGAAATGGTAAATTATTGGCTTTTGTAAAACGTGTAAGAACAAAATCGGTTTTATACATTCATGAGTTAGAAACGGGTAAAGAATGGCCAGTTTATGAGAATTTAAGTAAAGACCAAAGTGAAGCTTGGGCGGTTTTTGGAGTGTATCCTCATTTTGCGTGGATGCCAGATAGTAAAGACATTATTATTTGGGCGCAAGGAAAGATAAATCGTGTTAATATCGCCACAAAACAGATAGCAAATATTCCTTTTCAAGTAAGTCAAGAAATAAAACTAGCAAAAACTCATCGTGTAAAAAGAAAAGTTTTTGAGGAGGAATTTACTTCCAAAATGATTAAAAATGCACAAACTTCTCCTGACGAAAAAACGGTTGTTTTTACATCTTTAGGTCATATTTATAAAAAAGAGTTACCTAACGGAATCCCGCAAAGAATTACTACTTTATCAGATTTTGAAGCGGAACCTAGTTTTTCTGTTGATGGACAATCTTTATTATTTGTTACTTGGAATGATGAAAATTTAGGTGCAGTTTATACCGTAAATTTAGATGGCTCAGGTTTAGAAAAATTAACATCCGAAAAAGGTATTTATAGAACTCCTTCGTTTAACAACTCTAATTCGAAAATTGTATATAGAAAAGAATCTGGTAACGGAGACCAAGGATATGATTATTCTAAAAAAACGGGGATTTACATTGCTAATAAAGATGGATCATCTGCTAAAAGAATTTCTAAAAATGGTGAGTTCCCAATGTTTTCTACGGATGATAAACGTATTTTTCTACAAACCGGAGGTTCCTTTTTTGGTGGTTTAACAAAAAAATTAAAAAGTATCAATTTAAATGGTAAAGATGAAAGAAGTCATTTTTCGTCTAAACTAGCAAACAGGCTAGTACCAAGTAAAGACAATAATTGGATTTCATTTATACATTTACATAAATTATTTGTAGCTCCTTTAATTATGAATGGAAGTGAAATTAATTTAGATCAAAATACAAAATCTTTTAAAGTAGAAAGTTTGTCTAAAAATGCAGGAATCAACTTGCATTGGGCAGCAAATAATAAGAAAGTTTTTTGGACTTTGGGCGACACTTATTTTTCTAAATCAATTGTAAATAATACAACAGACCCTTTTTCTAAAACAAATTTAGTTGCAGATGAATCTACAGGAATTAAAATAAACTTAAAGGAAAAATCTGATCGTCCAGAAGGTAGAATTGCATTTAAAAACGCAAGAATAATTACCATGAAAGGAGATGAAGTTATTAAAAATGGTACGATAATCGTACTTAATAATAAAATTGAAAAAGTTGGTAGAACAAATGCTATAACGATACCTTCTAATGCAAAAGTGTATGATATGATTGGTAAGACGATTATGCCAGGTATCGTAGATGTACATGCACATGTTGGTGCTTTTAGAAGTGGTTTAAGTACTCAAAAGCATTGGCAGTTTTATGCAAACTTAGCTTTTGGTGTTACAACTTCTCATGATCCTTCTGTAAATACTGCAGCTGCATTTACATTGGAAGAAATGCAAAAAAGCGGACAATTGGTTGGACCCAGAATGTTTTCTACAGGGTTTATTTTATATGGTGCAGAAGGCGATTTTAAAGCTGTAGTTAATAATCTACAAGATGCAAGGTTTGCAGTTTCTAGAACCAAAGCATTTGGCGCAAAATCTATTAAAAGTTACAATCAACCCAGAAGAGAACAACGCCAGCAAATTATGCAAGCGGCAAGAGAATTAAACGTAAATGTTGTACCAGAAGGTGGTTCTAATTTTTATGCAAACATGAGTATGATTTTTGACGGTCACACAGGAATTGAGCACAATATTCCTGTAAATCCTGTTTATAAAGATGTTTTATCACTTTGGAAAAACAGTAAAACAGGTTACACTCCTACACTAATTGTAAATTACGGAGGAATGAATGGCGAATTTGAATGGTATCAAAAAATGAATGTGTGGGAAAATAAAACTTTATTAAAATACACACCAAGATATGTAGTGGATTCTCGTTCTAGACATAGAACTATGGTACCAGAAGAAGAGTATAAAAACGGACATATTTTGACCTCTAAAACGGTAACTGCATTGGCAAATGAAGGTGTAAAAGTAAATTTAGGTGCGCACGGACAATTACAAGGTTTAGGTGCTCATTGGGAATTATGGATGTTACAACAAGGTGGTTTATCTAACCACGAAGCTTTAAAAGCCGCTACTATTAATGGTGCAGATTATATTGGGGTTGCAGATGAATTAGGTTCTTTAGAAAAAGGGAAATTAGCAGATTTAATTATTATGGATAAAAATCCCTTAGAAGATATTAAAAATTCAAATTCGGTAATTTACACCATGGTTAATGGTCGTTTGTATGATGTAAATACTATGAATGAAATTGGTAATTACGATAAAAAAAGAAGTAAGTTTTACTTTGAAATAGATGGTTTTAATCAAGGTATTCCTTTAAATTCTAAAACAAACAGTTTTACAATACCAACTTGTAGTTGTCATTAATCTCTTTTTCTATTCCTTTGGGTAAATAATTTTATCCAAAGGAATATCATATTTATTTACATCTTCAATTTTAGATATTGGGTTAAAGAAATTTAAACCTATAGTTAAAACATCTTTTCTACATTTAACAAGAAATCTATCATAGAAACCTTTTCCGTAACCAATTCTATAATTTTGTTCGTCAGAAATTAAAAGCGGAACAAAAACCAAATCTAATTGTTTTTCTGAAACCTGAACAGCATTTATAGGTTCTGGAATTCCATATTTATTTACTTCTATAATTGTATCGTTTTCTAGATAATAATGAGATAATGTATTCTCTAAAAAGTTACTTTTACTTACAACAATCTTAACATTACAACTTCTAAAGTACTTGATGATGGGAGCAGTATCAATTTCTTTAAACTTTTCTAAAGTTAGAAAAATATGAATGTTTTTAATATTAGAAATATCTAACTGAAAAATTTGATTATAAATATTGTCTTGTAATATCTTAATTTGAGACAACGTTAATACTTGTCTCTTTTGTTTGTATATTTTTCGAAGTTCGTTTTTATTCATAAAAATTAATTCACAGTATTTACAATATACTCTTAATTCTATCAACTGTAATAACTCTATATGTATTTGAATTAATTGTTATTCTAACCATAAACGAGTTGTTAGAAACATAAAAATTCTTACCTTTTTTTACATAATGTTTCGTTGGTGTTTCTTGCAATATTTTTTTTATCAACACTTCACTCTCAGTGTTTGTATTACTAACGTTTAGTTTTTTATTAATTCTTTCGTAGACAAGTTTTGTATAACAATGATTCTTTAATATTTGTTTTCTTAAACTTTCCATAATTCTAATAAAACAAGGTTTATAAATTATTCAATTCTTCTTTTAATTTCTTAGTTAAACCTTTAACAACTAAATCGTAAGAGTGATTAATTAATTCTACTACTAAATTATCTGAAACATCACTAGTATTTATAAAAACAGTGTTCCAGTGTTTTTTATTCATATGAAAACCAGAAATTACACCTTCATATTCACCTCTTAATTCTAATGCTTTTTCGGGATCACATTTTAAATTGATTTTCTGTTCTCCTTTTTCCCAGTTATTTAAACCAACAAGAGCAAACATTTTATTCATCACTTTAAAAACCAGCGTAGATTCGTCAAAAGGAAAATGTTCTGTTACTCCTTTTTTTGCAATACAAAAATCTCTAAGTTGTTCTATGTGCATTTTAATTTTATTTAAAAACCATTTATTATTAGATAAAAAAGTATCTTTATGTATCAAATTTACAATTATTATTTAAATGGAAAATGATTTTTTAAAAAACACATCTCTTATAAGTTATTCTAAAAACAACTATGAAAAAACGAGTTATTTGTCTATTTCTGATGTTGTTCTTACCAATACAACACCATCTACAGAATGGTTAAATACGTACGGTTTAAATTTTAGAAACATTTTTAAAAAAATAATTACAAATAATAATTTAGATGATTTCTTGATTAAATTGTTCATGGAAGATGAGCATCCAAATAAAGTTATTTTACTTGATGATTTGGTGTTTATTAGTACTCGTGTTTTAAAAACTGAAAGTAAAGATTTAGATTCTGAACAAATGTTTTTTATCTTTTCTTCTGGTTTTCTATGGAGCATTCAAGAAAAAAGTGGCGATTATTTTAACTGGATTCGTGAGCGATTAGAAGGTAATAAAGGAATTGTAAGAAAAAAGAAAGCTGATTATTTATTGTTTTTGGTTTTGGAGTCTATTGTTGATAATTATGAAGAAACTTATCAAAAAAATGCTGAATTAAGTTCTGACAAGTTAAATGCTGAAATAATAAAACCAACTCCTGAATTTACTTCTTTGGTGGAAAAAAGAAAACAAGAATTGTTCAACTTTAAAAAAGCTGCAATTGGTTTAAAAGACATGATTATAAAATTAGAAAAAATTAAAATCGTTGATTTTGACATTAAATATTATAGCGAATTAAAAGAACAAACTAGTAATTTAATTTCTAATATCGATTTTGAATTACAAGAATTAGAAAGTAAAATAAACTTGATTTTTAGTATACAAGGTCATCGATTAAATGAGGTAATGAAAACATTAACTATTCTATCGGTTATTTTTATTCCGTTAACTTTTTTAGCTGGTATTTATGGGATGAATTTCGAAAATATCCCCGAGCTAAAGCTAAAATACGGCTATTTTATACTCTTAGGTATTATGGTTTTAGTAACCGTTATTTCTGTTTGGTACTTTAAACGTAAAAAGTGGTTTTAAAAATTAATTTAGTTTGTTTCTAAACTCAATTTTAAAGAACTTCGCTAACTATGTTTATAAAACATTAAAACGTTGCATAAACATGTTTACGTTGTGCATAATGCGGAAAATCGTTCTAAACATCAACATTTGAACTAAAAAAGCCAACCGCACAAACAGCACATTTATTTTTTCCAGCCACAAAAAGCCAACACTTAAAAAAAATAAAAGAGCTGTTTTTAGCCAACGCTCAAAACGGAACGCAAAACAGAATTAAGAAATGACTTTGCAATACCATTGCATTAATAATTCTCTATCTTTGTGACAATGAAATTTATCACTATCATATTATCTTTATTAATACTTGTTTTGTCAATAAAACCTTGTTCTGACGGAAATAATGCCGAAGACCAACACCAAGACGAAATAACTGCTGAACACAATCATCAAAATGATAGTGATGATACTTGTCCAATAACTTGTATTTGTAATTGTTGCGGAATCGCAATTACATATCAACCAATTCAAACTTTTGAATTAGGTAATAACAATCAAATTTCTACAGTAATTCTATCTGCTTATCAATCAATATACAGATTTAATTTTCATTCCAATATCTGGCAACCGCCTCAATTGATTAGCTAATTTATCGACCAAAAGTCAAAAAATTTTAGTTAATTAATTTTTACATTTTCAATGAATAAATACATATTGAGCGCAATGCTCACAATCATAATGTGCTTTTCTATAAAAGCGCAAACATCTGATATACAAATAAAAGTAGTTTCAGAATCCGAAAACGAACCGTTATTAGGAGCAACAGTATATTTTGAGGAATTAGAAAAAGGAGCAGTAACCGATTTTGACGGAATTGCAACTTTTACAGAAATTCCAAACGGAGAACATATTATAATAATTTCATATTTAGGTTTTGAAACCTTAAAAACTACTATTCTAATCCCTAATAATTCAGATTTAATTTTCAAATTAAAAAGTGGTGGAAACGAATTGGACGAAGTTGTATTGCAATCTTCAAGAAGTACAAGAACGGTAAGAAAAATTCCAACAAGAATAGAATATATTGGTGCAGAAGAGTTAGGAGAAAAAGCCATAATGAATCCCACTAATATCTCAATGGTACTTCGTGAAAGCACAGGAATTCAAATGCAACAAACTTCTTTAAGTAGCGGAAGTACAAATATTAGAATTCAAGGACTCGATGGACGTTACACACAACTTTTAAGAGATGGATTTCCTCTTTATGGAGGTTTTTCAAGTGGTTTGAGCATATTACAAATTCCACCTTTGGACTTGCAACAGTTTGAAATTATTAAAGGAAGTTCTTCAACACTATATGGTGGAGGAGCAATCGCAGGATTGATAAATATGGTTTCAAAAACACCAGACGAAGAACCAGCTTTAGATATTATGCTAACGCAAACCCAAGCATTAGGAAGTACAGCAAATGTATTTTACAGCAAACGAAATGAGAAATTTGGTGTTTCACTTTACGGTTCTGGTCATTCTCAAAAAGTATACGACCCAGAAAATGATGGTTTTAGTAATTTACCAAAAACAACATCAATTTCATTCAACCCAAAATTCTTTTATTATCCATCAGAAAAAACAACCTTTTGGATTGGTTTAAATGGAACTTACGATGACAGAATTGGTGGAGATGTAACAAAAATTGAAAGTGGAGAAAATGGAATTCATCAATATACTGAAGAAAATATCTCAAAAAGAGTAAGCAGTCAAGCAGTTTATAAAACACAAATAGATTCAATAAGCTCTTTAAACATAAAAAATAGTGTTTCCTTTTTCGATAGAAACCTTACTATTCCAGATTTTAATTTTGACGGTAAACAAATCAACACGTTTACAGAAGTTACCTATCAAAAAGTAACTTCAAAAGCTGATTGGATTTTTGGTGCAAACTTATATACATCAAACTTTGATGAGAATGATAACGCAACTTTACAACGTGACCAAACAGATATAACTTATGGAATGTTTGCAAACAATATTTATGACCTTTCAGATAATTGGATTTTAGAAACTGGATTGAGAGCAGATTACAATACGGATTTTGGATTTTTTCCACTTCCAAGAATTTCATTATTGTATAAAAATGACAATGGATTTTCAAGTAGAATTGGTGGTGGTTTAGGCTACAAAATACCTGATATTTTCACAGAGGAAGCAGAATTTATAAATTTCGAAAATGTACTTGGTATAGATAAATCAAACTTAAAAGCAGAACGTTCTTATGGTTTAAATCTTGATTTTAATTATAAAACTCGTCTATTCGAGAGTATAGGTTTTTCAATTAATCAGCTTTTTTACGTTTCTGCAATAAACAACGGTTTATTATTAAATAGTACAGATAACGGATTGTTTGCATTTGAAAATGCAACCGACGAAATTTTAAGCAAAGGAGCAGAAACAAATATAAAGTTTACATACAAAGACTTTCGATGGTTTTTAAATTATGCGCTAATAGATACAAAATTGAACTATTTGGCAGGAAATCCGCAAAAGCCTTTAACGGCAAAACATAACGCAGGAAGCGTGTTGATGTATGAATCTGAAAAATGGCGAATAGGTTATGAAACATTTTATACTGGAAAGCAATTTTTATCAAACGGAACTGAAACAACGGACTTTGTAACAATGGGTTTACTATTAATGCGTAATTTTAAATTTGGTAGTGCATTTGTAAACTTTGAAAATTTCACAGATAGAAGACAAAGTAGGTTCTCACCATTGGTTTTACCACCACACGAAAATCCTATATTTCCAGAAATATATGCACCAACAGATGGATTTATATTTAGTGTAGGTATAATAATTAAACCATTTGGAAACGAAGACCACGATTAATTATGCAAACAATAGAAGAATTATTAGAATCTAAAAATATTCGTGTAACAGCAATGCGTTTGTTAATCTACAAGTTCCTTGCAGAAAAGCAAATTGCTGTTACATTAAGCGATATAGAAAATGCTTTTGAGAAAGCAGATAGAACAACGTTGTACAGAACCGTCAAAACATTTGAAGAAAAAGATATTGTACATCAAATAGACGATGGTACAGGTATTACAAAATATGCTTTGTGTGAAAAGGGTTGTAATTGCGAACTTGAAACCGATTTACATTTGCATTTTCATTGTAATAACTGTAACGAAACCGTTTGTTTAACAGAACATAAAATCCCTCAAATTAAAGTGCCTGATGGTTTTGTTTCAGAAAACGTAAACTTGGTTGTAAAAGGAATTTGTGATAAATGTAGTGGTCAGTAATTGCACTTCCATTGCATTGATTTTTAGAGCAATTTTACATCAAATTAGAAACTATGCTACTATTCGCTTATTTTATATTGTATTTTTTATTGGTATTTGTGTTAAGGTCTATTTTGCTTTGGAAAAAAACAGGAATAAATCCGTTAACATTTAAAAAGACAGACAATGCTCACGATTATAATGGTAAGGTTTTTAAATTTATAACAGTTTTTGAGCTTATAGTAGTAGGAATCTATGCTTTCAAAAATGGGTGGTATGAATATTTACTTCCGTTTTGGTATTTAGAAAATCCTATTTTACAAAAGATTGGTTGGATATTTTTGTTTGTATCATTGATTTTGGTATGGATTTCTCAAAGCCAAATGTCAACTTCTTGGAGAATTGGAATTGATGAAGAAAATAAAACTAAATTAGTAACAAATGGAATGTTTTCAATTTCAAGAAACCCAATTTTTTTAGGAATAATGATTGCGAATATTGGCCTATTTCTTGTAATTCCCAATGCATTTACTTTGCTCATAATCTCATTATCTACTTTAAGCGTGAATACACAAATAAGATTAGAGGAAGAATTTTTAAAGCGTGAATTTGGAAATGAATATATACAATACGCGGAAAAAGTGAGAAGATGGATTTAAAATAAAAACATAGCATTGCCAACGCTCAAAGCCATACACATTTCCAGTCGCATCATCCACGCTTCGCCCAAACTGTAAAAGAGTATGTCTTGCCAACACTCACTTTTGAACTAAATAACTAACATAGGAAAACCAAGGTAAACGTGAAAAGCACTATGCACAACAACGTGTATAAAACATAGCTATTACAGGATTTCCGAGAGGTTTTTGCTTATTTATTAAGTACGCCAAATTTTTATTTTTGTATATTTAGAAAATAAAGTTAAACATAAAAAATAAAAATTCGGCTCGTGTTTTATCCGAAAAGTTAGCGTTTATTTACACGCTACGTTTCATACACAAGACCGTTA
>CAJQQH010000133.1 GCA_905480405.1 uncultured Polaribacter sp.
CAGTGAATATTAAATCCAAAGTCATAGGTGTTTTGTCATAGTTAACTTTATATTCCAAATTGATTTCCCTGTCTTTTCTTACAAATTCATTACCACCTAAAACTTCACCTTCAGATTCTATTACACCTTCACCATTTTCTCGAAAAATAAAAGACCCTGAAGAAGAATAAGCATCCCATTCCCATTTTCCAACAATGCTAAATTCGGTTTTATTATCACAATTATTAATTGATATTGAGCTGAAGCAAATTATTAAAGTTAAAATTAATTTATTCATATTTTTTCAGAGAGTGATTTTAAATCTGTATAATTAAATTTCCGTTTTTTCTTCAATTCCATTTTTTTTTCAGGTTTTCTAATAGAGTTTTGTATTCATTCACAACGACTGTTTTGTCATTTTCTAAATCTTGAATTGAAGAGAAAATTTTATTTGAAGTCCCTTAAATTACCTACAACGTGTTTGTACAAGGTTAGTTGCTGTGGTTAAGCAATAAAGTTACTAAATAATTACTGACAAAGAAAATCCGCGAGGATTTTCGCAAGTAAGCAAAAAGTAAGCAATTAATTTTGTACGGTGTTGTATGCAGGCTTTTTTCAGAATTCATTATTTCGCCATTTGTGTTATTTCATAAATCCAACCATTTTCAAGCTTTTCAATAAATTTTCTTTTTTCACTCCCAAACTTATATGATTGATTTTTAATTCCTTTTTTAGCTATAATTATTCTGTGTAATTCAATTGTTCCATATCTTGAATATCTTTCCGAAAGTGTTTTTCTGTCAAACTTGTCAATTTCAATTATTATTGAATCTTTATTAATAAATCTTAAACCTCTAAAATCTCGATTTTCGACTAATTTTTTCAAGCAATTTTCTCTCCATTCAGTTGATAAAATATTTTCAAGTTCATTCAGGTTTATTAATCTATAATTTTGATTTACCCAAATTGGGTCAAACTTTCCACTAATTTTGGAGTTTTTAATTTCAGTTATTCCTTTTCTTAAATTTTCATTAGTATTAATTTCCTTAATTAGTTGCTTGTAACATTCAATATTTTCCTTTGTAGATTTCACTTGAAATTCATTTGGGCTCAAGTTACTACAGTTAATAAATATTATTGTTATTATTAAATAAAGGCTTTTTTTCATTCAGTTTGGTAGCTTGCATACAACGTTTATGTATAAGAATAGTTGCGGGTTTGTATGCGAGGAATTTCCGAAGGAAATTCAGACGTTACAAACACGCAACGACCTTTGATTAAGCACTAAACCGCAATTATTTTTATACGGTGTTGTAGGTAGTTTTTTATTCTTCATTTCTTGTGATTCGGTCGAATTTCTCTTTCAAACGTAAATAATCTTCTCCATTTAAATTCTTAGTTTCGAATTCCATTTTATTCAGTTTCTTTTTAATATCCTCAATTTTATCCGTTTCATAAATATTCACTTTTCGGATTAAGTTTATTCCTTCGGTTTCATTTTTGAAATATGTTCTAGAATCAATTAATGTTGCATAAGGTTCATTTTCCAAACGTTTCCTTTTATAAAGTAAAGCATCTTTTCCACTAATTATTTCTCCTATTATAAAACCGTTTTTTTCGTAGAAATTCAGTTCAATATCCATTAATTCGGTGTGAGTGAATTCTACCTTTATTTTTTTACTTTCTCCTGCTTTATATTCTGTCGTTGTAAATTTTCCTTCTTTTTCTTCTACTACTTTAGAGTCAATCAAAACAGCGTTTTCATCAGTTTCAGATATCGATTTTTTAGTTTCGTTCAGCCAATCAGTTTGAAGTCCAAAAATGATAAATATTATAATTAAAATTTTGTTCATAATTCTGGTTTTAAATTACCTACAACTCGTTATATAGTAACTTTTATTGTCGATATCCCGTAAATTAAACAGGATATAGTTATTTTTTTTGTAACTAAAACGAAATTAATAGATGTAGCTAATTTAGGTTTTTTAGTCTAAAAATAAAGAGGAAAAACACCCTTTTTATTAATAAAATTTATTCTAAAGCACCATGGCTTTTTGCTGTTTCAATCCAATGTTCTGCAATGCCTTTTGTATCTGCGCCTAAACCTCTAGATAAATGTAATGCAACTCCCATAATTAAAACACAAGCTTCATGTAATTCATCTGTAGTTTGGATGCTTCCAAATGCTTCTTGTGCCTTTAAAAGTAAAAAATTATTATGTTTTTGTATAAATATTTTTGGGTTTTTAACCTCATCTGTTATTTCTGGTAACATTAAATAGTCTATCCAAACTGCACCAATTCTTTCTGTTAATATTTCTGGGAGTTCGTTGCCCATTGTTCTCCAAATAGCTAGTGTTTTTGTGTCTCCAGAAGTTGCTAAGCCAGTGTCTAATAATAATTCAAAAGCAATATCAGCAATGTTTTGCATTACTACTAAATATTCGTCTTGTGCATTTTCAAAAGCACCCGCTTTTTGTCCTTCTAGATATTTGCCAACACTTAGTTTTGGTAAATCTAAAACTTCAGCACAATCTGTTAAACAAGGAAACGTTTTGCCTTCGTAGATATATTCTGCTTTATTAAATTGTATTTGACGCCCTAATGGGTATAACCTGCATGCTAAAGGTCTTCCTAAATGTACACTACAACCAAAACCATCTACATATTGGCTACATGCATTTTGTCCTTTTTTGTCTGGTTTTCCGTTAAAAATTAATCGAATACCACCAAAATCTGTGTATAAATCTCTAAATTCTCTAGTAGTAATTTTTTTCTCTTTACTAAAACATAATAATTCCCAAGGATTTAGCATAACTGCTTTACCAAAACAGCAAGATCCAGATCTAGAGCAGGTAAGTGGTAATATACTTTTGGCACTTAGTTTAGTTGTTTGCATGTATTTGAGTAAATTATAAAAAAAGTTTATGTAAAGTAATTATAACACTAAAAGTGTAATTGAGTTGTAAAGATATTATTTTTTTAATCGATAAAAACCAACAAAACAAGACTGTTTTAAGAGCAAAAAAAAACCTCACAAATTGTGAGGTTTTTATAACTATAAGAGCGTGTTCTCTATTATTTTTTTTCTTCTGCTTTGTCTACAATAATTCTATTTTCTCTGTTTACTAACTCCCAAGCAGTATGGAAAACTAAACGAGTTCTGTTTTCTAATAAATCGTATTCAATTTTATCAGGAGTATCACTTGGTTGGTGATAATCGTCATGAGTTCCGTTAAAATAAAAGATTACAGGTACATTATTTTTTGCAAAGTTATAATGGTCAGATCTATAATAAAAACGATTAGGATCGTTCTCATCGTTATAAGTATAATCTAACTCAACATTCATGTATTTTTTGTTTACTTCTTCAGAAATGTTGTGCAATTCTGTACTTAGTTTATCGCTACCAATTAAGTAAATATAGTTTCTGTCTCCTTCTTTTCTTTTAGGATCTGTTCTACCAATCATATCAATATTAAGATTTGCAATAGTATTTGCAATCGGAAAAATAGGATCTACATCTGCATAATAGCTAGAACCTAATAATCCTTTTTCTTCACCAGTAACGTGTAAAAATAAAATAGAACGCTTTGGAGCTTGACCGTTTTTAGCAGCCATTTTAAAAGCTTCTGCAATTTCCATTAAAGCAACAGTACCAGAACCATCATCATCTGCACCGTTATATACTTTACCGTCTTTAATACCTTCATGATCTAAATGTGCAGAAATAACTAATACTTCATCTGGCTTTTCAGAACCCTTTAAAAATGCGACTACATTTTCTGAGTTAAATTTTCTAGACTTTTCTACATAAGTAAAACTAACAGGAGTGTTAATTACTTTAGATGCAACTTCTGTTTCTATAGTTGGTAAAATTGCTTTTGCAATTGATGTATTTACAAAAAAGTAAAATAATTTTTCATCTTTTTTGTCTTCTTTATCTAAAGCCATTCTTCCGCTTGCACCACCGTATTGTCTTGCAACCATTGGATAAATTTGTGGACTATATAATAAAATTGCTTTAGCTCCTTTAGCCATTGCAGCTTTTCTTTTAGAACTATATTGTTGTCTTGTAGACCATTGAGAAGCTTTGTCTGTACCAGAAACAGTATAAACATCGCCTGTTTTAGGCTCACCAGCTTTAATTAGTACAACTTTACCTTTAACATCTATGTTTTTATAGCTAGAGTATTTTTCATCATCAATACCATAACCAACATACACAACTTCAGAAGCATTAATAGTAGCATTATATCCATTACCAACAGAAACAACATCATCTACAGCTTTAAATTTAGCATTGTTAACTGTAAAGTTAATTTCTGGAGAACTTTGTTGTACTAAAGGAACTTCTTGAAAATAATCTGTTTTAGAAATAGGAGAAGGTATTTTTAAAGAAACATAATGATTTTTTAAATACTCTACAGCCATTTTTTGACCTGGTGCGCCAGTTTCTCTACCTTCAAATTCGTCTGAAGCATAAGTGTATAAATGCTCGCTTAACTCTTTAGAAGTAATCGTTTCTGCATATTTTGCAGCTTGATCTACATTTGCTTCATTTTTTTTAGAAGCATCTTTGCTAGAACTACAAGCTACAACAGCCAATAAACTAGCACAGTAAATAATTTTTTTCATTGTAATAAGTATTTAAAATTGGAGTATTAGTACTCAAAAGTAACCAAAAGTTACAGAGTCTTCAAAATTACTTCTTGTTTATGATAAATTGTTGTAAATTTCTGTTAAAATTAACAATTTCATTAGGAAATAAATTTTCAAAAGCACTCTTTTCAATTAATTCTGATGAAGTGCCAGTATAAATTTTAGAATCGGTAAACAAAACAATGTTATCTGCAAATTTTATAGATAAATTTACTTCATGTGATGAAAGTATAATTGTCTTATTTGTTTTTTCTACCAAGTCTTTTAATAAAGAGAAAATTTTAATGGTGTGATGTAAATCTAAATGTGCAGTTGGCTCATCTAAAATAATGATTTCTGTGTCTTGTGCTAAAGCTCTTGCTATTAAAACTCGTTGTAACTGCCCATCACTTAATTCATAGAAACGTTTGTTTTTTAAATACTGAATTTCAGTTTGTTTAATAGCCCAATTTGTTTTTTCTAAATCAGTTTCAGATAATTTATCAATCCAATTAGTATAAGGTTGTCTACCAAGAGCTACAAGTTCAAAAACAGTTAATTGACTCTCTGGAAGCTTTTCTGTTAAAACCATGCTTAAAGAAGTAGATAATTCTTGATTTGTATAATTTTCTAAATTTTTATTTTTGATTACTACAGCGCCGTTTAATGGTTTTTGAACCTTAGCAATTGTTCTTAATAGTGTAGATTTACCAATTCCGTTTTTACCTAAAACAGTAATTAACTCACCTTTTTTAAAAGACAAGTTAATATTAGAAGCTACAATGTTTTGTGCTTTTTTAGATTGATAACCTATTGATAGGTTATCGGTTTTTAGAACGATTGTATGTTTTGTTTTTTCTAAAATAATATTATTTTTTTAAAAGTTCAAATTTTACTTTTCTAATACCATGGTTTGTGTCCCATTGTTTAACTTCTTTAAAACCAAATTTTTTATATAGTATAGTAGCAGGTTCATTTTTTAATCCTGTTTCTACTACAAACAGGTTGGTTTCAAAATTAGTTAATATAAAATTCATTAATTTACTTGCTACACCTTGTCTAAAATTAAGCGGGTTTACAACTAAACTTTGAATATGTATATGGTTGGGTTTTTTATCAATTTCTATAACACCAGCAAATTGATTGTTTATAATATATGCATAAAAATCTGTATCTGAATTGATAAAATTTTCTAATGTTCTTTTTAATGGTGGAAAATCTGTTGCCTTTAGTATTTCTGCTTCAATTTTATAAGATTGTTGAAAAATTTCTCTAATTTTTTCTGAAATACGAGGCTCTTTATTTTTAAGCTTTTCTATCATAATATACTTGTTTAAACAAATATTTTCTTTTTTCTTATTAATAACCAAATAACAACTGGCGCTCCAAAAAGAGATGTTATAGCATTAATTGGTAGTGTAAACTCACTTGTTGGTAATTGTGCAATTGCATCGCAAATTAACAATACAATAGCTCCAATAATTGCTGTAGCAGGTATTAATATTTTATGATTAGAGGTTGTAAACAACATTCTTGCAATATGCGGAACCGCTAAACCAACAAAGGCAATTGGGCCAGAAAAAGCAGTAATTACACCTGTAAGTAAACTTGTTATTAATAAAATTATATTTCTACTTTTTGTTATATTTATGCCAAGGCTTTTAGCGTAATTCTCTCCAAGTAAAAAACTATTTAAAGGTTTAATAACAGAAATAGTACCAACAATACCAATGCAGTAAATAAGGCCAAAAATCAATAATTCATTCCAAGTTAAATTACCTAAACTACCAAAGCTCCAAAATAAATATTGCTGTATTTGTTCTGCTTCAGAAAAATAAGCTAAAACACTTATGATTGCAGAAGTTAAACTACCAAACATTAAACCAATAATTAAAATAGACATTGTGTTGCGTACTTTGTTAGCAGCAATAATTACAGCAGATAAAACTAAAAAAGAACCTAAACTTGCAGCGATAGGTAAAGACCAATTAGTTATAGATGTTGATAAGAAAAAACCACCAAATAAAGACGATCCTAAAATTAATAAAGCAACACCCAAACTTGCACCAGAAGAAATACCAAGTACAAAAGGACCTGCTAAAGGGTTTCTAAAAAGTGTTTGCATTAATAAACCACAAATAGATAAGCCAGAACCTACTAAAATGGCTGTAATTGCTTTTGGAAGTCTAAAATTTAGGACGATAATTTCCCAACTTTCTTTTGTAGCAATACCGCCAGATAAGGTGTTTAATATTTCTTTAATAGGTATACTAACAGAGCCTAAACTAATATTTGCAAAAAACAAAACTATTAGTAAAACGGATAAGGTTATAAAGTGTTTTAAATACAATTTGTTTTCAATTTAAAAAGGTCGTGTCAAAATAGTAAAAAGAATATGTTTACTTCTTAACAACTCTAAAAACAAATTTAAGATTTATATTTCGATAAAAAAGCAACTAATTTTTGAATTGCAATTCCTCGATGAGAAATGGTGTTTTTTTCTTCTGAAGACATTTCTGCAAAAGAAGTCGTATATCCGTCTGGTTTAAATATAGGATCGTAACCAAATCCTTTTTCTCCTTGTTTTTTGGTAAGAATTTCACCTTTACAAATTCCTTCAAAAAGATATTGGTGTTCATTTAAATTTAAACAAACAGCAGTTCTAAATTGCGCTTTTCTGTTTGTTTTATTACCTATGTCTACCAGTAGTTTTTGCATATTCTTTTCAGAATTAGCAGGTTCTCCAGCAAAACGAGCAGAATAAACTCCAGGTTTTCCATCTAAACTATCAACTTCTAAACCGGTATCGTCTGCAAAACAATTGTAACCAAATTTATTGGTAATATAATTGGCTTTTAATTGTGCATTTCCTTCTAGAGTAAGTTCTGTTTCATCAACTTCATCAAAACAATTAATGTCTTTTAAACTTAGTAATTGTATAGATTCTGGAAGCATTTTTTGAACTTCAGCAAGTTTGTTTAAGTTGTTTGTTGCAAAGACTAATTTCATATTTTTTAATAACTTTTACTATAACAATAGTTACTAATTTTAGCTACCATTTCGTTTCTATAAGAATTCATTTCACTACGATCTCTTATTACAATATTTCCTTTTCCTTGACTTCTAAGGCTTTCTTTTAATTGTGAAATTTGATTTTTATTTCTAAAATCTTTTTTATTTATAAAAATAACCGAAGATTGTCTTTTTCTTTCAAATTTATAAAAAGACGTTCTTTTTTTTAGATAATTGGACAATGCGTTCTTGTAATGATTTATATGTTGTTTCCAATCATAATTAGATAATAAAGTTTTTGCATAATCATTTAACATAAAACCTTGGTTTAAAAAGTATTCTCCATCTGGTTTTAAAATTAAAACCCCAGACTTATTTTTAAAAATAGAAGCCAACATATTTACTTTATACCAGTTATAGCTTTTGTTATTAAATGTATATTCAGAGTTTTTAATATACGTATTTAAAGTAATGGCATTATTAGAGCTCATAAGAGCACTACATTTCTTTTTGTAATTATCTATATTTAAGTTTCTAAGATTAAATTGTTCTTCTGTAGTCGGAAAGCGACCGTGAGTTAATGTATCGTTAACCGGAATTTTATGAAAACCTAAAAGTTCTTTTTTATGATTTATAATAATTGCAGCGTTTAATAAGTTTTTATTATTCATTTTTTTAGCTAAATACTTTCTTAATTGGCTGTTTTCTTTAATAGATAACTTGCCAAATTGAAATTGTAAAAAAGCTGTGTTTATTAATAACGAATCGTTTTCTTTTTGTGAGCACTTGTATAAAAATGAATTACATTTTTGTACATACTCAACCATTGGGATAAGGTTGTTGTCTTTATCTAAATAAATTCTTGTTTTTGTACTTTGAGAAGCTAGTTTTAAGGAGGCAAAAACGAGCAAAATGAATAGCAATTTAGTTTTCATTTCTTTTTTTTAGTAAAAGTAATAAATTTACTGTTAAAACATAATTTTTAATTATTCATGATGACTCCAATCATTTAATGAAAAAAAATATCCTTTTTTAGAAAAATATTTTACGTATAGTTTATTTTAAGTGTATCAGAAAAAAACAATAGCCTACCAATAACCATAATTCGTTTTCTTTTTTTAATGTATAAAAAAACCTGCCAGAGTAGTTAGTTACAATTTAGTTTAAGAGTGGTATAAATTATTTTCCCCCAAAAATAATTTTAATTTTCCTTTCTTTAAAGTAATTTCTGACAGGTAAATCTTGTTTTTTTAGATACAAATTTCTTGAACTAAATAAACTTAAATTTTACCACTAAATTACTTTAATATATAATGTGAATGAACGTATTTTATTTTGAGAGTTAATCTTTTAAAGAAATCAGTAAGAATTTTAATAAAACAGTAAAATAAATATGCATTTTAGTATCTTTGAGAGGGTTTATTTATGAGATCAAAAAAATATGATAGAGGCATTTTTATTTTTGTTCACAGGTATTATAGGTTTTGTTACTTTAGGATTAATGCTGAGGTTCTATAGGTCTAACCCTTTTTGTAATCTTTTTTTAGTAATAATTATAAGTATTGTTTCTTTTCGATATTTTATTCATGGTAGTTATATTTTAGGTTTACAGTCAGTTTTAAAACCAGACAAAGGTCTATTTTCTTTATTGTTTTTAATAATTGCTCCTTGTCTTTATTTATACTATAAACATCTTACACTTCAAAAAAAGGAGTATAGTCCTAATGATTTAAAACATGGTGTTTTTATAATAATTTTGTATTTAATTAACTCTATTGATGCCATACATAATAGTGTGCTTTTTTATTTTGGACCAATGACTAATTTCTTTTTGATAGGAATCTTTTTAGCATTTTACAATGTTTTAATTTTTAATTTATTAAGTAAAGAAGTTTGGTTTAGGAGCAATCTTCATTTAGTAAAAGATCATTTTAATTTAATAAAAAATTGGACTATTACTTTTTTTATAATAAATGTTTTATGCAGCATTGTTGTATTATTCTCTTTATACAATGAATTTAATTCAGGAGTTTTAGTTTCAGGAAAATCTATGGCTTCCTTTTTATTGATTTTTTGGGTGATTATTTTTTTTAAAATTTTAATATCTCCAGAAATATTATATGGACTTCCTGTTCTTAATAAAACATTATTAAAATTTAACAAGTCTGAATTTAAAAATTTGGAACTTGTAGTAAACAGTAATGATATTTGGATTTTGGAAACTTCTGATGTAAAAAATAACCAAGACCAAAAGCTACAAGAAAAAATAAGAGAACATATTTTGAGTTATATTCATGAAGTTGAAAAATTAAGTAATGAAGAATTTATTTTTCGTAATCAAAAAACTTCACAAGGTGATATTGCAGAAAAGTTGGGTGTTCCTACAAGTCATATTGTGTATTTGTTTAAATATCATTCTAAGATTTCGTTCTCTGAATTTAGAATGAATAGTAGAATTCATGATGCTATAGTACTTTTAGAAAATGGTTTCTTAAATTCAGAAACATTTGATTCTTTAGCGCATACTACAGGTTTTTCATCTTATAATCCGTTTTTTCTAGCATTTAAAAAAAATACTTCATACTCACCCCAAGAGTATATGAAGAATAAAAATACTTAGTTTCTCTTTTTATTCATGATGATAAGGCTCATTTTTTAAAATTGTAAAACCCCTATACAATTGCTCAACAATAAAAAGACGAATCATTTGATGAGAAAATGTCATTTTAGATAATGATATTTTTCCGATAGATTTTTTATAAACAGTATCAGAAAAACCATAAGGCCCGCCAATAACTAAAACCAATTGTTTAATACCAGAATTCATTTTTTTCTGTAAATATTTACTAAATTCTATAGATGTAAAATGTTTTCCTTTATCATCTAACAAAACTAAATTATCGGTGTTTTGTAATTTTGATAAAATCAATTCACCTTCTTTTTCTTTTTGCTGAACTTCGCTTAAATTCTTAACATTTTTAATATCTGGTATTATTTCTAATTCGAATTTAATATAATGTTTTAATCGATTCTGGTATTCTTCAATTAAAGCAATTAATTGTTTATTATCCGTTTTACCAATTGCAAGAAGTTTAATTTTCATGTTGATTTGTAATTTCGAGTGACTTTACGATTTTTTAAAAGAAAATAGTATCTAGAAATTTTATATTTACTTTTTCTACCACAAATTTATCAGTTTTAAAACATAAATGCATCAGAAGTTATAGAAAATTGAAAATCATTGTTATTTTTACATCAGAATAAAAAAATATGATATCAAAAGAACAATTTGAAAACGAATTAGACCTTATTATAAAAAACGCAATAAGAGAAGATATTGGAGATGGAGATCATACATCACTTTCTTGTATACCTGCAGATGCGATTGGAAAAGCAAAACTCTTAGTTAAAGACGATGGGATTATTGCAGGTGTAGAATTTGCAAAACAAGTTTTTAAGTATGTAGATGCAGATTTACAAGTAGAAACCTTTATAAATGATGGAGATAAAGTAAAATATGGAGATATTGTTTTTCATGTTTCTGGTAAATCTCAATCTATTTTAATGGCAGAACGTTTGGTATTGAATGCAATGCAAAGAATGAGTGCAATTGCTACTAAAACTGCTTTTTTTGCAGATTTGTTAAAAGGTACAAAAACAAAAGTTTTAGATACTAGAAAAACAACACCAGGAATTAGAGCTTTAGAAAAATGGGCTGTAAAAATTGGTGGTGGAGAAAATCATAGGTTCGCTTTGTATGATATGGTAATGATAAAAGACAATCATATAGATTTTGCTGGTGGTATTACAGCTGCAATTACAAAAACAAAGAAATATTTAGCTGATAAAAAATTAGATATAAAGATTATTGTAGAGGCAAGAAGTTTAGAAGAAATTAAAGAAATTTTATCTAATAAAGGTGTTTATAGAATTCTAATAGATAACTTTAATTATGAAGATACTAAAAAAGCAGTTGCATTAATTGGAGATACTTGTTTAACAGAATCATCTGGCGGTATTAATGAAGATACTATTAGAAAATATGCAGATTGTGGTGTAGATTTTATTTCTTCTGGCGCATTAACGCATTCTGTTTATAATTTAGATTTGAGCTTAAAGGCGATAGATTAAATGCAAGATAATTATTTTGATAGTGAAGAATTTTCTAAAATAGATTTTACAAAAACTAAAATTAAAAAAGGAGAGTATGACAACTGTACGTTTTTAAACTGTAATTTCGAAAGTATTCATGCTTCTAACATTCAGTTTGTTGAGTGTGAATTTGTCGATTGTAATTTTAGTAATACCATTGTAAAAGATACTGCTTTTAAAGATGTAGCGTTCATTAATTGTAAAATGATAGGAGTTAAGTTTAATGAATGTGACACTTTTTTATTACAGTTTTCTTTTAAAGAATGTCAGTTAAATTTTTCAAGCTTTTATCAGTTAAAAATTTCGAATACTAAATTTATAAATTGTAATTTACAAGAGGTAGATTTTACAGAAACGGTTTTAATAAATTCGCTTTTTGATAATTGTGATTTAAAATTGGCTATTTTTGATAGAACGAATCTTGAAAAATCAGATTTTAGAACCGCTTTTAATTTTGAAATTAATCCAGTTGAAAATACGTTAAAAGGAGCAAAGTTTAGTAAGGACAATGTTGTTGGTTTACTATCGGCATATAAAGTTATTGTTGAGTAAAAAATGAGTAAAGAAATAGAAGATAAGCTTAAAAAAATACCAATCGTAAATGTTTTGGTGCAATTTGGGAAGAAGATAAAAATTCCAGGTTTAGAAGGTATGTCTTTATATGATGTTATAGAAATGTACATTATTGGTATTGTAGAAGGTGCTTTAACTACTAGAGCTGGCGGAATTGCTTTCAGTTTTTTTATGGCAGTTTTTCCTTTTCTTTTATTTATTTTAACACTAATTCCGTACATTCCAATAGATGGTTTTCAAGACGGGTTATTTTCATTTATTAAAGATATTTTACCACCACAAACTTTTGAAGCTGTTAACCTTGTAATTGGCGATATTATAAACAATCAATATGGTGGTTTGTTATCTTTTGGTTTTTTACTATCTATTTTTTTAATGACAAACGGTATAAATGCTATTTTTGGCGGTTTTGAATATTCGTATCATATAACAGATGTTAGAAATGTTTTTAAATCTTACTTTGTTTCTTTAGCCGTTTCTCTTTTAACCTCACTATTCTTAATAATTACCATAATTTTAGTAATTTTATATCAAGTTGCACTAACCAAAATAGATGAAAGTGGTTGGTTAAATACCAGCGATTTAAACCTGTTTTATTACGGTAGAGGTTTTATCTTTTTAGTCATGATTTTTACAATTGTTTCTTTACTTTTTAGGTACGGAACAAAGCAAGGTAAGGAAACCAGGTTCTTTTCTGCAGGTGCAATTTTAACAACTATTTTATCATTATGTACTTTTTATTTATTTAGCATCTACGTTCTTAAATTTGCCCAATACAATCAATTATACGGTTCTATTGGTACACTTTTAATATTGATGTTGTTTGTGTGGTTAAATGCCATAATTCTCTTATTAGGTTTTGAATTAAATGCATCTATTCATGCTTTAAGATTTAGAAATAAAATCGACTCAATTTTATAACATTCTTAAGATTTTCACGATATTTGCGGCTCAAATTTACATTTACAAATTAATAGTTACGAGTTTTTTGATTTGAATGATTTATTCACAATTAAAAATTCTTAATTCATAATTATTTATATGAAACCAAGTATTCCAAAAGGAACAAGAGATTTTTCGCCAACAGAAGTAGCTAATCGTACGTACATTATGAATACGATTAAAACTGCGTTTGAAACTTTCGGTTTTCAACCCATAGAAACACCCAGTTTTGAAAATTCATCCACCTTAATGGGAAAATATGGTGAAGAAGGAGATCGATTAATTTTTAAAATTTTAAATTCTGGCGATTTTCTTAAAAAAGCAGATGAAACACTTTTATCAGAAAAAAATAGTTTAAAAGTAACTTCTCAAATTTCAGAAAAAGCATTAAGATACGATCTTACAGTACCTTTTGCAAGATACGTTGTACAACATCAAAACGATATTACATTTCCTTTTAAAAGATATCAAGTGCAACCAGTTTGGAGAGCAGATAGACCACAAAAAGGACGTTTTAGAGAATTTTTTCAATGTGATGCAGATGTAGTTGGTAGTAAATCTTTATGGCAAGAAGTAGAGTTTATTCAGTTATATGATACTGTTTTTACAAACTTAGGTTTAGCAGGAACAAGTATTAAAATAAACAATAGAAAAATATTATCTGGTATCGCAGAAGTCATTGGTGCACAAGATAAATTAATCGATTTTACAGTAGCTTTAGATAAGTTAGATAAAATTGGTAAAGAAGGTGTTGTAAAAGAAATGTTATCAAAAGGTATTACTGAAGAAGCAATTGA
>CAJQQH010000134.1 GCA_905480405.1 uncultured Polaribacter sp.
TTTGGTATTCAAAGGTTTTATTTCAGCATCGTCTTCGTCTATTATTTCAAATTCAGCATAATATTCTTCTTTGAATGAATTTATTATTGGGTCATCAAAAAAAGATTCGACAGTCTCATATTCATCAAGCAATTTTAACCAGGTTTGGAATTGAGGTTCCAATAGTGAAATGTCAACCCAATTTTGATAAATTCCGTTGTCATTTTGATTAATTGGACTTCTACTCATTAAGAATTGAAATTTTCCTCCGTTCGCTTTTTTATATTCTTCTATCGTGAAATGAAAACTTGAATCAGAATCTTGGTCAACAACTTTAAGAAGATTTTTCTTTGGGTCTAAAGTTTCAAACTTTTCACCTCTTAAATTAACGAAAGGTTGAAGTGATTTTAGTATTATTAAAGGTAAATCTTTCTTTTTTCTCATAGTTCTGTTAAATGAATGCCAACTCGTTATATAGTAAGTTTTATTGTCGATATCCCGTAAATTTAACAGAATATCATACTTTTTTAGTTACTGTTATCCCGTAAAGATAATTTAATTATCCTTCTATTTAAAAGACTTTTTTATAAAAGTATCTGCTAAGATATATTTATTTTAAATGAAAGTCAAGAGGAAAAACACTCCTTTTATTTAATCGTATTCAATGTTTTAATTTGCAAACCATTTAAAGAATTAACATCAGTTGTAAACTCAATTATTTTAGTTTCATTAGGTAATAAATCAAAGAAATTATCAGAAAAATGCCCTTTTTCATTTGTAAATAAAAACATGTCTTTTTGTAAAACGGCACTTTTTAAAGTGATAAAAAAACGGTTATCAGTTTTGGTAATGCTTTTAGTAATTTTCTGGTTAATTAATTTTAAATCTTTCGGTTTTGCAAAGTAGAAATAAGATTTTTCGTTATTAAATTCAGTAATTAAAACGGTAGTGTTTCTATCAATTTCTTCTAAAGATAAATCAGAAAATTGTTGGCTACTATTTTCTGAAACTTCAATTTCTTTAGCATCAGACCAAATTTCTTTTCCTTTAAAATCGATAATTTTTAATTTTAAAGTACCTATTAAACTCTTAAAAGTATCATTTATAATAAATGTTTTAACGGAATCATTTTCAATTTTAGACGAAATTAATACGTTTTTAAAAGCTTTTTTCGCCTTGTATTGTAACGCTTTCCAATTACCAAAATAATCTATAGAAGACCAAGAAATTGCTGGCCAACAATCGTTTAATTGCCAATACAAAGTTCCCATATTATTAGGTTTTGCTCTTCTATGTGCTTCTATGCCCATAACAATTCCTTTGGCTTGTAATAATTGACTTGTATATATATAATCTGCATCATTTACTGGAACTTTATAATCTCGTTTCATGTAATCGAACATTAATTGTAGACCTCTATTATGCTTTTGATGCGATTTCCACGAATCTGTCATAAACGTAACTTCATCAATTTGATTTATATATTTCATCGTTTCAAAACTTGGAAAAGATTGAAAACCAAACTCACTCATAAACCTTGGCACTTTTTCTAGAAAATGATCAAACGGTGCAGCATCATGCCAAACCCACCAATCGTGTGCATCGCCTTCAAATTGATATTTAGGGTTTCCTCTGCCGTATTTTGGAGAAGATTGCCAATAATCTGTTTCACTAAATTTAGCAACCGCATTTGGTAGTATGGTGTCAAAAACAACTAAATAATCGTTCCATATTTCTTGTTTCTCCTTTTTAGTTCTATCTGTTTGCCAGCCCCAACGTTTCCAACCTTCTGAGTTTTCATTATTTCCGCACCATAAAGCAATAGAAGCATGGTTTTGTAATCTTGTAACTTGTTGTGTAGCTTCTTCTTTAATATTGGTTAAAAAATCTTTATCACCAGGATACATAGCGCATGCAAACATAAAATCTTGCCAAATTAGAATTCCTTTTTCATCACATAAATCGTAGAAAATATCATTTTCATAAATTCCTCCGCCCCAAACGCGTAACATGTTCATGTTGGTTTTTACAACATCAGACAATAATTTTTTATAATGCTGATTACTAACTTTATTCTGAAAACTATTCTGCGGAATGTAATTTGCACCTTTTGCATACACAGGTTTTCCGTTTAATTCAAAATAAAAAGATTTGCCAATAGCATCTCTCTTGGTAATTAGTTTTAGGGTTCTTAACCCTTTTTTTATTGATTTCTCATCCTTTATTTTTCCGTTATAAATTAGCTGAAAACTAAAATGATATAAATAAGGATCTCCTAAATTATGCGTCCACCACAAAGTAGGATTCACAATTTCTATAGGAACTTTATAAGTATGTTTTCCTTTTTTTAAAGTAAGATTCGACGAAATTACTTCTCTATTAATTTTTGTAAAAAGGTGTACATTTTTATCTGTGGCGCTTTCAATAGTAATTTCGGCAGATAAAGTTGCTTTTTCTTTATGGAGTTCTTGTTGTTTAATAAAGATATTTTCAAATTTTAAATCGTTCCAAGCATGTATAGAAACTTCTTTCCAAATACCAGAAGTATTTAATTTTGGACCCCAATCCCAACCATATTGAAATTGCGCTTTTCTTGTGTAAATTCGTTCTCCTTCGGGTAATTTATATAGGTTTTTATTAGCTGCAATTATTTCTTTAGAAGCTGTATTTGTAAAAATAATTTTAAGTAAATTCTCTTTTTTTGCATTTTGTTTAATATCAAAATTAAATTTTCTAAAAGCATTATTTGTTTGTCCTATTAAGGAATCATTTAAATAAATTGAAGCATAGGTATCTAAACCTTCAAAATTGAGTGCAATGTTATTCTTTTTTAAAATTTTATCTGATAATTGAAATGTGGTTTTATATTCCCAATTTTTATTAGAAACCCACTGCACTTTTTCTTCATTATTTTTGATAAAAGGATCTTCAATAATTTTATGATGCAACAAATCTGTAAAAACATTTCCAGGAACAGTTGCCAATTTCCAATCTAATGTATCAACACCTTTAAATTGCCAATTATTGGTTAATGTTGTTTTTATGGGCGTGTCTTTTTCAATTGTACTACAACCAAAAATTAGCAGTATAAACAAGCCAAAAATAATTCTATGCATCTTTAATAACGTTTAGTATTTCTTTAATAATTTCAGTGTCAGAAATAGTTTGTGGAGTATTATCAAAGAAAATATTTTTTTCTTTATTAATTATTTTTGAGGCAGAAGTATGAATTTCTTTAAATTTTGCAACTTTAAACATACGTGCATTTTTAGAATTTATGCCACTTCCTGGAAGAATTATCAATTTATCATTTGCTAATTGTTGTAATTCAATTAAAAGATAAATTCCGTTTTCTGCTTTTAATTTTTGACCCGAAGTAAGAATTCTGTCCACTTTTAAATCTATTAATTGTTGTAAAGATTCTTGCGGATTTTCTACACAATCAAAAGCTCTGTGAAACGTAAAAGATAAGGGTTTAGAAAGTTCGATAAGTTCCTTTGTTCTTATAATATCTATAGAGTTATCAGTATTTAAAACACCAGAAACAATACCATTAAAACCCATTTTTTTACAACGTTTAATATTTTCTTTCATTACAAAAAACTCATCCTTAGTGTAGTAAAAATCGCCACTTCTTGGTCTAATTAATACGTTTACAGGAATGGTAATATCTTCAGATACTTTTTTTAAAATTGCATAAGAAGGTGTAATTCCGCCAACAGAAAGTTCAGAACAAAGTTCTATTCTATCAGCTCCAGTTGTTTGTGCATTTATTGCAGATTGATATGAGTTTGCGCAAATTTCTAATTTCATTTTATTTTAGTTTGTCATATCGAGTGATTTTGAGTTTTTCTCTCAAAATTTCACTAGAAAAGTAAGTACGTTTTATTCTACAATTATTTCATCAATAAAAGTCCAAGCTTTATGACCTGCACCTTGTTTTCCTTCTGGTATAATTCCATAATTAGGAATTATAAGTTTTAAAGTAGTGAATTTTAATTTTTCTGTATTATATTTTTGAATATTATAATTAAAATTTACTAACAAAGAATCACTATTTTTTATTTTACTTTTAGTAGAAATAACTTTTCCATTTTCAATATTAAGAATTAAAGCAACCTCTTTCGGTGCATAAATCCATTGTCCGTTTCCGTTGTAAAAACGAGTTGAAATCGAGTTAATTTCTTTAGGTGTATTAAAGTTTATTGTAATTTCTAGATCATCGCCTGCAAAACCTAACCATTCTTTATCTCCGTATCGTTTATTGCTTCCAGAAACACCGTTAATTAAAGCTTGTTTACCTCCAGAATTATAAGCTTTATGAGGCGCTACATTTAAAGAAATTGGATTACCAATTGCTTTGTGTTTGTTTATAGATTCAGAAAATATTGTACTAATCATAACTTGCTTATTAAAACTAGCTGCTTTAATAATGGTGTTTTTTTCTATTAAAATTGGTTTTTTATACGTTGTAGAAGTACTGTTAGGGTTTGTTCCATCAACGGTAAAACGAATCGTTTTATCATTAGAAGAAGCCTTTAAATTATAAAATACTTGTTTATTTTTAAAGCTTATGTTACCGTTAATTTCATAAAGATGATTTGCATAATTTACATTTAATTTATCTAGTCTTTGTTGATAAACAACCAATCTTTTTTTAAAGTTATGATAGTTTTTATTTTCTGCTGTACTCCAAAGAACTTCACTTAAAGCAATCATTCTCGGAAAAGCCATATATTCCACTTTTTCTGGAGTTTTCATGTATTCGGTCCAAACATTTCCTTGCGCTCCTAAAACATATTTTGCTTCTTCTTTGGTTAACTCTTTAGGAATCGGGTTAAAACGATACACCTTTTCTAAGGGAAGAAATCCGCCAATTGCTGTAGGTTCATTTTCGTTAGTAGATTGATAGTGATCGAAATAACAATGAGATTGTGGTGTTAAAACAACATTGTGTTTTTCTTTAGCCGCTTGTATGGCACCTTTTGTTCCTCGCCAAGACATAACGGTTGCATTTGGTGCTAAACCACCTTCTAAAATTTCATCCCAACCAATAATTTGTTTTCCTTTTGAGTTGATGTATTTTTCCATTCTAGTGATAAAATAACTTTGCAATTCATGTTCATCTTTTAAACCTTCTTTTTTGATAATTTTTTGACAATGATTACATTTTTTCCAATTGGTTTTTGGAGCTTCATCTCCACCAATATGAATATATGTTCCTGGAAACAAGGTTACAACTTCGTCAATTACATCTTCTAAAAAATTAAAAGTTGATTCTTTTGGACAGTAAACTTCCTCAAAAACACCCCATTTTGTAGCAACTTTAACTTGTTTGTTTGTACAACCCAATTCAGGATATGCAGCAATTGCAGCTTGTGAGTGTCCAGGCATTTCTATTTCTGGAATCACTGTTATCTGTCTGTCAGAAGCATATTTTACAATTTCTTTTATTTCTTCTTGTGTGTAGAAACCACCGTATTTTTTACCATCAAATTGATGTGGCTGATCTGAATAATGACCAATTAAAGTTTCATCTCTATAAGCAGCAATTTCTTGTAGTTTTGGATATTTTTTAATCTCAATACGCCAACCTTGGTCTTCTGTTAAATGCCAATGAAACGTGTTCATTTTTAAGATAGACATTAAATTAATGTATTTTTTTATAAAATCTACAGAGAAAAAATGACGACCAACATCTAAATGCATTCCTCTATATTTAAATTGAGGTTCATCTTCAATTACTAAACATTGTATGGCAATTGCTTTTGTATCTGTTTTAATTGGTAATAATTGAATTAAACTTTGTACAGCGTAAAAAGCACCTTTTGATGTTTTTGCAGAAATTAAGATATTATTCTTATTAATTTTAAGATGATAACCTTCATCATTTTTAATAGTAAAATCAGTAATAAATTTAATTTGATTATTACTTTTATTTGAAGGAAGTTTTAAATTGTAGTTTTCAGTAAGAAAGGAATTCAAATAATTTGCCACATTTTTAAATTCACCATAAGTTTCTATAGCTGTACTTATATCCAAAATAAAAAAACCATCATTTATTTTTTGAGAAAGTGGTTTGGGAATAATATTAGGTTCAATTGCTTTTTCAGTAGCAGTATTACATCCGAAGAAAAATGCAATAAAAAATGTTAATAAATAATGTTGAAAATTCATTTTATTTTATATTTGAGACGAATTTAATAATCTATTTTGATGAAATTTCATTTTTTTTCAATTTTTCTTACTGTATTCGTAATATTATCTTGTGATTCAAATGTTGAAATTAGATCAGCTAAAAAAGATAAAAACCTTATTTCTTATGTAAATCCGTTTATTGGAACTGGCGGACATGGACATACATATCCTGGTGCAACGATGCCTTTTGGTATGATGCAATTAAGTCCGGATACTCGTTTAGATGGTTGGGACGGTTGTTCTGGATATCATTATTCTGATGATGAAATTTACGGATTTTCACACACACATTTAAGCGGAACAGGAGTTTCTGATTATGGAGATATTTTGTTAATGCCAACTAACAAACAAGTTTTTAATAATGGAGCAGATGGAAAAGAAGGATATAAATCAAAATTTTCTCATGAAAAAGAAGTTGCAGAACCTGGTTTTTATAAAGTACACTTAGATGATACAAATATTGAGGTAGAATTAACGGTGTCTAAAAGAAGTGGAATTCATAAATACAATTTTCCGTCTAAAGAAAATCAATTTGTAATTTTAGATTTATTGCATCGTGATAAGGTTTTAAGTGCTAAAATTAATAGAATTTCTGATACTGAAATTACAGGACATCGTTTTTCTGAAGCTTGGGCAACAGATCAACGATTATTTTTTGTGATAAAAACTTCACATTCTTTTTCTGATGTATTACAATCTCCACCAAAAAAAGGAATGGCTGGAGCACAAAAAATGGCATTGAATTTTATCAACCCAAATAATGAACCTGTACTTATTAAAATAGGAATTTCTGCGGTTGATATTGAAGGTGCAAAGAAAAACTTAGAAGGAGAAATAGGAAACCAAACTTTTGAGCAAGTTAAAAAAATAGCACAAGACTTTTGGGAGAAACAATTGGAGAAAATTGTTATCGAAGATATTAACGAAGATAATAAAACGAATTTTTATTCATCAATGTACCACGTTTCTAT
>CAJQQH010000135.1 GCA_905480405.1 uncultured Polaribacter sp.
ACGTTTGGATTGTAAGTACCTATTTTTTCTAAGTATTTACCATCTCTTTTTGCACGAGCATCAGCGGCAACGATCCAATAGAATGGTTTCCCTTTTTTACCGTGTCTTTGTAATCTAATCTTTACAGACATAATTTGTTAATTTGTTAAGGTTCTCGACCTTGGTTATTAAAAATCTTACCATCTCGTAGTAAGTGGGCGCAAAAATACAAAACCTTTTTAAACTAAAACCTTAATTATCAATATTTTTTAGAACGTTTTAACGAGCCTTCACTACTCGCTTTTTTTGTAAAAAAAAGAGCTCAAACAAACCGTTCAATCCCTAACGTAGTTAGCAAAAATAAAAACACTAACAACCACAAAACCTTTTCACTTTTAAACTTTGCTCTTTTTAATACTATAAAACCTTTATACTTTACAACTTCTCTACTTTGATACTTTGACACTTTGCAACTCTGATGCTTTCAAACTTATCATAAACCGTTAATAACTTACCGCTTCAAAATCCAACAAAAAAACGTAAATTTACAGTCCGTTTAAAACGAACAACCTCATCACAAAAAAAGCCATTTATGTACTTAATTTTTGATACAGAAACTACAGGTTTACCTAAAAGTTGGAATGCTCCAATTACAGATACAGACAACTGGCCTAGGTGTATTCAAATTGCATGGCAATTGCATGATGAAATGGGAAACGTTTTAGAACACAACGATTTTCTTATAAAACCAGATAACTTTAACATTCCTTATGATGCAGAAAGAATTCATGGTATTTCTACAGAATTAGCAGCAGAACAAGGAATTTCTTTAGACGAATGTTTAACTAAGTTTAATGAAGTTTTAGGAAAAACAAAATTTATTGTTGGCCAGAATTTAAACTTCGATTTAAATATTATGGGATGTGAATTCCATAGATTAGATGTAGAAAACAAGATGCTTTCTCTTCCTGTTTTAGATACTTGTACAGAAAAAACGGCTACAATGTGTCAAATTCCTGGAGGTCGTGGTGGTAAATTTAAATTACCAACCTTAACAGAACTACACAATCATTTATTTGGTGTTGGATTTGGCGAAGCACACAACGCAACTGCTGATGTTGAGGCAACAACCCGTTGTTTTTTAGAGTTAATTCGTTTAAGAGAATTTACAAAAGAGCAATTAGATGTTGATGCAGATTATTTTAAGAATTTCTCTGAAACGAATCCGAAGCCAATTCAAGTAATTGGTTTAAAACACATCAATCTAAAAAAAGAGAGCGATAAAATTCGTCAACGTTTAGAAAAATTAAAAGATACCGCAAGTACAAAAACTACTACTGTTGGTTTAGAAGAATTAAAAGACGTACAATTTTCGCATTTACACAATCATACACAATATTCTGTTTTACAATCTACCATACAATTAGGCAATATGGTAAAAGCTGCAGCAAAATACAATATGCCAGCTGTTGCCATGACAGATACTGCAAACATGATGGGCTCTTTTCATTTTGTAAATGCTGTTTTAAATCATAATAAAAACGCAGAAACTCCAATGAAACCAATTATTGGTTGTGAGTTTAATATCTGTGAAGATCATAAAAATAAATCCCAAAAAGACAATGGTTATCAAGTTGTTTTATTGGCAAAAAATAAAAACGGATATCACAATTTAGCAAAAATGTCTTCTGCTGCTTTTGTTGATGGATTTTATTATGTTCCAAGAATTGATAAAGCTCTTGTAGAAAAATACAAAGAAGATATTATTGTTTTAACAGGAAATTTATATGGTGAAGTACCAAGTAAAATTCTTAATCTAGGAGAAAAACAAGCGGAAGATGCTTTAATCTGGTGGAAAGAACAATTTAAAGATGACTTCTATATAGAGTTGATGCGCCATAATCAACAAGACGAAAAAATTGTAAATGAAACTTTATTAAAGTTTTCTAAAAAGCACGATGTAAAAATTGTTGCTACAAACAACACCTTTTACTTAGAGAAAAAAGATGCTAATGCACACGATATTTTATTGTGTGTAAAAGATGGAGAAAAACAAACAACACCTATTGGTAAAGGTCGTGGATATCGTTATGGATTACCAAACGACGAGTATTATTTCAAATCTTCGGATGAAATGAAAACGCTCTTTTTAGACATCCCAGAAGCTATTACCAATATACAAGAAATTGTAGATAAAGTTGAAATTTTTACGCTTGCAAGAAATGTTTTATTACCTGCTTTTAATATTGGTGAAGAATTTAAAGATCCGGCAGACGAACTAGATGGAGGAAAACGTGGAGAGAATAATTTCTTAAAACACTTAACTTTTGAAGGTGCTAAAAAACGGTATGGAGAAATTACAGAATCTATTAAAGAACGTTTAGATTTTGAATTAGAAGTTATTGAAAAAACAGGCTATCCGGGTTATTTTTTAATTGTAGAAGATTTTATTAGAGAAGCCAGAAAAATGGATGTTGCTGTTGGCCCTGGTCGTGGTTCTGCAGCTGGTTCTGTAGTTGCATACTGCCTTTGGATTACCAATATAGATCCTATTAAATACGATTTACTTTTTGAGCGTTTCTTAAATCCAGAACGTGTATCAATGCCCGATATTGATATTGATTTTGATGATGAAGGTCGTGGACGTGTAATGGATTATGTAATTGAAAAATATGGTGCAAATCAAGTAGCACAAATTATTACTTACGGAACAATGGCTGCAAAATCTTCTATTAGAGATAC
>CAJQQH010000136.1 GCA_905480405.1 uncultured Polaribacter sp.
TTAATAATCATTAAATCGTTAGAATCATCAACATTTTTAATTGCTACTAGTTCTCCTGTTTTTTCAGAGATATTTAAAGTTTTCACACCTTTACCACCTCTATTTGTAACTCTATAATCTTCTAATTTAGAACGTTTACCATAACCTTTTTCCGACACAACAAGTATATTACTTTCCATATCATTTACAGCAACCATACCAATTACCTCATCATTTTCATGCTGTAAAGTAATACCTCTTACACCAGAAGCAGTTCTACCCATTGGACGTGTTTTTGCTTCTTCGAAACGGATAGATTTACCAGATTTTAATGCCAACATAACTTGACTATCTCCAGTTGTTAATTTAGCTTCTAATAACTCATCACCTTCCTTAATGGTAATTGCATTAATACCATTTGTTCTAGGACGAGAATATTGCTCTAAAGAAGTCTTTTTAACTTGACCTTTTTTAGTTGCCATAATTACATAATGGCTATTGATATACTCTTCGTCTTTTAAATCTTGGGTAACTAAGAATGCTTTTACTTTATCATCTTGCTCAATATTAATAAGGTTTTGCATCGCTCTACCTTTGGTATTTTTACCACCTTCAGGAATTTCATATACTCGCATCCAGAATACTTTTCCTTTTTGCGTAAAGAACATCATGTATTGGTGATTTGTACCTACAAATAAGTGCTCTAAGAAATCTTCATTTCTTGTAGTAGCTCCTTTTTGACCTCTACCTCCTCTATTCTGAACTTTATATTCTTCTAAGTTTGTACGCTTTAAATACCCTGCATTAGAAATAGTAACTACTACTTTCGTATTAGGTATCATATCTTCAATACGCATATCTCCACCAGCATATTCTATAACAGATCTACGCTCATCTCCATACTTATCTTTAATGTGTAATAATTCGTCTGTAATAATTTGATAACGTCTTGGTTCGTTTGCTAAAATGTCTTTTAAATCAGTAATCGTTAACATGATTTCATCAAACTCTGCACGTAACTTATCTTGCTCTAAACCTGTTAATTGACGCAAACGCATTTCTACAATAGCTTTTGCTTGAATTTCTGTTAACTCAAAACGCTCAATTAAACTTTCTCTTGCTTCATCTGCATTATTAGAAGCTCTAATAATTTTAATTACTTCATCAATATTATCAGAAGCAATAATTAAACCTTCTAAAATATGAGCTCTTGCTTCTGCTTTCTTTAATAAAAACTCAGTTCTACGAACAACAACTTCATGTCTATGCTCTACAAAGTAATGTATTAACTGCTTTAAATTTAATTGCTCTGGTCTTCCTTTTACTAATGCAATATTATTTACACTAAAAGAAGTCTGTAATTGTGTATATTTAAATAATTTATTTAAAACGATATTTGGTATTGCATCACGTTTTAAAATATAAACAATACGCATTCCGTTTCTATCAGACTCATCTCTAATATTAGAAATACCTTCTATTTTTTTCTCATTTACAAGCTCAGCAGTTTTTTTAATCATTTCTGCTTTATTTACTTGGTAAGGGATTTCGGTAACAATAATACACTCACGCCCCTTAACCTCTTCTATAACCGCTTTAGCACGCATTACAATACGTCCGCGTCCTGTATGAAAAGCATCTCTTACACCATCATACCCATAAATAATTCCACCAGTAGGAAAATCTGGAGCAGTAACATGTTGCATTAACTCATCTATTTCGATGTCGTTATTTTCGATATATGCAATAGTACCATTAATAACTTCCGTTAAATTATGTGGTGCCATATTTGTTGCCATACCAACAGCTATACCAGAAGCTCCGTTTACTAATAAATTAGGAATTCGAGTTGGTAAAACGGTAGGTTCTTGTAAAGTATCATCAAAATTTAAGCGATGATCTACTGTATCTTTTTCTATATCAGCTAGCATATCTTCAGATATCTTTTGCATTCTAACCTCTGTATAACGCATTGCTGCGGGAGAATCTCCATCTACAGAACCAAAGTTACCTTGCCCATCAACCATCATGTAACGAACACTCCAGTTTTGCGCCATACGTACCATAGAATCATAAACAGACGTATCACCATGCGGGTGATACTTACCTAAAACTTCCCCAACAATTCTAGCAGACTTTTTATACGATCCTGTGGCTTTAATACCCAACTCATGCATCCCAAACAAAACTCTTCTATGCACTGGTTTTAAACCATCTCTTACATCTGGTAATGCTCTCGAAACGATTACCGACATTGAATAATCAATGTATGCAGCTTTCATCTGATCTTCAATGTTAATTGGAATTAACTTTTCTCCGTCTGTCATATATATTTTATTAATATTTTAGTCTATTTTTTAAAACAAGGCAAGATACTATTTTCCATGCTTTTTTCAAAGGTTTTAGCTTTTGGAATTAAGTAGAGTTATCAACATTTTTTAATAATTTTTAACATTCATTTATTTGCTTGATTTTCAATTGTTTTCTACCTTGCTTTTAAAGTCAAAATGTCATATTTTTTGCATTGGCATCTTTTTTGTAATTATTAATAAAAAAAAGGACTAAATTTACATCACATCAATAAAGACAGAAAGAAATATGGACGATAATTTTTCACCAAAGGTTAGAGATGTAATCACTTTCAGTAAAGAAGAAGCTTTAAGATTAGGGCAAGAGTTTATTGGAACAGAACATTTATTATTAGGTTTAATTAGAAAAGGCGACGGAAAAGCAATAGAAATCTTAACAGCATTTGATGTTGATTTAGTTTTACTTCGCAAAAAACTAGAGCAATTAAACCCTGCTAACCCAACTTTTATAGAAAACACAGACAAACCAAGTTTGCGTTTAACCAGACAAGCAGAAAAAGCTTTAAAAACCACTTTTTTAGAAGCTAAACTATATCAAAGTGAATCTATAGATACTGCACATTTATTACTGTGTATTTTAAGAAACGAAAACGACCCAACTACAAAGCTAATTCAAAAATATAATGTTAATTATGATGAAGCCAAAGCGCTTTACAAGCAATTACATGTAGATGATTCAGATTTAGATTTACCATCAAACCCAATTGCAGAAACACCTTCTGATGATGAGTTTGCTTCTGAAAAACCAAACCCTTTTGAGCAAACTCAAAAAGGAAAAAATGTAAAAAAATCTAAAACTCCGGTATTAGATAATTTTGGAAGAGATTTAACAGATTTAGCCGAAAAAGGAAAACTAGATCCTGTTGTTGGTAGACAAAAAGAAATTGAGCGTGTATCTCAAATTTTAAGTCGTAGAAAAAAGAACAATCCAATGTTAATTGGAGAACCTGGTGTAGGTAAATCTGCAATAGCAGAAGGTCTAGCATTAAGAATTGTAGAACGTAAAGTTTCTAGAATTTTGTTTGACAAACGTTTGGTATCTTTAGATTTAGCTAGTTTAGTTGCTGGTACAAAATACCGTGGGCAATTTGAAGAACGTATGAAAGCGTTAATGAACGAACTTGAAAAAAATGACGACATTATTCTTTTTATCGATGAAATTCATACCATTGTTGGTGCTGGTGGCGCAACAGGCTCATTAGACGCTTCTAACATGTTAAAACCTGCTTTAGCTAGAGGAGAAATACAATGTATAGGCGCTACAACTTTAGATGAATTTAGAACTAATATAGAAAAAGATGGCGCTTTAGAACGTCGTTTTCAAAAAGTAATTGTAGACCCTACTTCTGTTGAAGAAACCATACAAATATTACAAAATATTAAAACAAAATATGAAGAACATCATCATGTAAATTATACAGATGATGCACTAGAAGCTTGTGTAAAATTAACGAATCGATATATGACAGATCGTTATTTACCAGACAAAGCTATTGATGCTTTAGATGAAGCGGGTTCTAGGATTCATATTACTAATATTATAGTACCACAACAAGTTTTAGAACTAGAGGCACAATTAGAAATTATTAGAGATCGTAAAACAAAGGCTGTTAACGGCCAAAAATACGAAGAAGCTGCCAAGTTACGTGATGATGAAAAGAACATGGAATCTGCTTTAAACTCTGCACAACAACAATGGGAAGAAGACTCTAAATTAAATAGAGAAATTGTTACCGAAGACAATGTTGCAGAAGTAGTTTCTATGATGACAGGGATTCCTGTAAACAGAGTTGCAGAAGCAGAAACACATAGATTACACGAATTACCAGACTTAATTAAAGGAAAGGTAATTGGGCAAAATGAAGCGGTTACGAAAGTAGTAAAAGCAATTCAGCGTAATAGAGTTGGTTTAAAAGATCCAAACAAACCAATTGGTTCTTTCATTTTCTTAGGACAAACTGGTGTTGGTAAAACTCAATTAGCAAAAGTCTTAGCTCGTGAACTATTCGATTCTGACGATTCTTTAATTAGAATTGATATGAGCGAATACATGGAGAAATTTGCAATTTCACGTTTAATCGGAGCGCCTCCTGGTTATGTTGGCTACGAAGAAGGTGGTCAATTAACAGAAAAAGTAAGAAGAAAACCGTATTCTGTTATCCTTTTAGATGAAATTGAAAAAGCGCATCCAGATGTATTTAACATGTTATTACAAATTTTAGATGACGGCCATATTACCGATAGTTTAGGTAGAAAAATTGATTTTAGAAACACCATAATTATTATGACTTCTAATATTGGTGCACGTCAATTAAAAGACTTTGGTGGCGGTGTAGGTTTTGGAACTTCTTCTAAACAAGAACAAGCTGATGCGCATGCAAAATCTGTAATTGAAGGTGCTTTAAAGAAGTCTTTTGCCCCTGAATTTTTAAATAGAATAGATGATGTAATTGTATTTAACGCTTTAGAAAGAGAAGATATTCACTCTATAATTGATATTGAATTAGGAAAATTACTAGCAAGAATATCTGATTTAGGCTATACTTTAAACTTAAGCGAGAAAGCAAAAGATTATATAGCTGATAAAGGATTTGATAAAAAATATGGAGCTAGACCTTTAAAAAGAGCTATTCAGAAATATATAGAAGATGCTTTAGCTGAAGAAATTGTGAATTCAAAATTATCTGAAGGAGACACCATAAATATGGATTTTGATGATGACAAAAAAGAACTCACCATTAAAATTGAAAAAGGCGAAAAGAAAACTGAAACAAGAACAGAAACAGAATCTTAATAAAAAATCCCAAATGAAAATTTGGGATTTTTTATTATATAATATATTTGACTGTTCATTTTCTATCATAGAAAAAAATTATTTAATAAATTAAGAACCTAAATCATTAATCTATTAAGCAATTCCCCTATTGATTTTTTTCTTAGAGAAAACTAATTTCATTTTTGGTCTGAACTAATTATTAAGATGAGGCTAAAAGGATAAATTAATGAAAAGATACATAAACAACTTTCCAACTAAGTTAAATGGAATTGATTTTAAAACATTAGAAAATAGTAAATATTCAATTTACGGGCTTTCAGAAGAGTTAAATTTAATATACGTAAACCCCGCTTGGATTCATTTTGCTCAAGAAAATGGCGGGAATGACACTCTTTTAGAAAACCTTCCACTAGGCTCATCAGTCATAAAAACTTTTTACGGAGAAACCATCAAGAATTTTTACACCAAGAACTTCATGAAGGTTTTAGAAACAGGAAAACCTTGGAGACACGAATATGAATGCTCTAGCTTAAACAAATTTAGGCAATTTCATCAAGAAACTTACCCTTTAAAAAATGGTACAGGTTTAATAGTAATAAATACAATAACCATTAATTCACCAATGAAAGATAAGGGGAGAAATAGTCTTAAAGCAAGCGGTAATAGATACCTCAACGATACTAACTTTATTACACAGTGCAGTAATTGTAGATGCACTCAACGTGTTAAAGAACCAGATGTTTGGGATTGGGTACCTGAATGGGTAGAGAATATGCCTGAAAATTCTAGTCATTCTATCTGTCCAATATGTTTCGATTACTATTGGAAAGTTTAATTATTATACACAACTCACAAAAGTAAAGTTTAACATTATTTTTCTTGTAAAGAAACTATTTTTTTTTTAAAGAGTCATATCTATTTTATTTGCAAATTTCAAGAAAATCAAATAACTATTTGAGTTTAGTTATCTTCTAAAATTGACTATTTTTAAAGAATCATTTTATTTAAAATATGAAAACTATAAAACAACAACTATCTTTTTTAAGTCCTTCTTTAATTGAAGAATTATTAAAATTTTCTTCAATTAAAGACTTCCCAAAAGGGACACAAATTCTAAGAGATGAACAATATGTAAAAGTATTACCAATCGTATTAAATGGATTGGTAAAAGTGTTTTCTAAATTCGAAGAAAAAGAATTATTACTCTACTATATTCAACCCAAACAAAGCTGTGTTATGTCTTTTTCTGCTGCTTTAAAAAATGCGCCCAGTAAAGTTTTTGCTATTACAGAAGAAGATTCTAAAATTTTATTAATCCCTACTGATAAGTTACCAAAATGGTTGATAGAATTTCCAGATTTGAACACCCTTTTTTATAATCAATATGACTTGCGTTATTCTGATCTTTTAGATACCATTCAACATATTTTAATAGATAAAATGGATAAACGTCTTTTTGAATATTTAAAAAACAAAGCAATGTTAACAAACAATTCATCCATAAAATTAACACACGGACAAATAGCAAATGAGTTAGGAACCGCAAGAGAAGTAGTTAGTAGGGTTTTAAAAAAGTTAGAAAGTGAAAAAAAAGTAACACAAACTTCTAACGGAATTATAGTACTATCTGGTGACTAAGGTCACTGCACAATATTTTTTTAGTATCTAAATTTGCAGAAGAATGATAAAGAGCAAATTCATAAAATTGATTTTAGCATGTATTACGTGCTTTGCTATAGTTTATGGTTTGGTCATTCTTATTCAAAAAATAAATTAATAACTATAAAAAATAAGTCATGACAAAAAACATGGGAAATGCAGATAGAATTATTAGAATAATAATTGCTGCAATAATTGGAGTCCTTTATTTTACAAACATCATATCAGGAACTTTAGCAATTGTACTTTTAGTACTTTCTGTTGTATTTTTTCTAACAAGCATCATTAGTTTTTGTCCACTTTATACTATTTTCGGAATAAAAACGTGCCCAATAGAAAGTAAGGAATAGTTTCTCAAAACTATTTTTTCAACCGTTTAAGTCTCAAACAAATGTTTGAGACTTAAAAAAAAAAATAAAAGAAAACCGAACTAAGTCAATTTTACATAAAATTTTAGAAACACGTATTTTTAATATAAAGATTTAATTATTACAATACTAAACCTTATTAGAGAAGTTACATTAAACAATTTTTGATTAACAAATCAATAATATCCTTTTCGCCCCATGAACTTGCGTCATACATATAAAAGAATAAGGATCTTAAACATATTGTTTTTTTTTAAACACTCAATTCACTCTCTTCATAGAAAATATTAATTATTTGAGTTTTTTTTTAATTGATAATTATTTGTCTTGCAAAATGAATTAAGGCTCTAAAAGGTTCAAGTTCTCTATTAAACTGTCAAGTGAAGGTTCTCCATTTACTAAATTATAGACTTTAAAAAGTACGCTCTCATTTAAATCTATAGCTGATCAACCGTTTTCTCGTTTTATAGAAAAACAGCAAAGTGTTATATTAATTTTCAGCTAAAAAGGTATTATATTTTGATACATCTAGTTTTCTTAGAATAATTTCCTTTTCATCTATATAATAAAACTGATTTTAGTTTTATATTTTCTCTCAACTTTTATTTTAAATTTCTTTTGACAGAAAACATTAATTGATCTAATTATTAAAGTAAAAAACATAATGTTTCTTGTTAGTCTTTTCATTCAGTTTTTTTTACTGTCATAAGCTTATATCCATTGCATTAAAATAATCAGAATTTGCATAATAGGGTTTTAAAGTAATAGCTCAACAAATAATTTTAACTTTTTTATATAATTTAAACTTTATATTTGCAAAAAAATTTAAATTTTTAGAATGAAAAAAATTAGTATTATCCTTTTTAGCTTATTATTATTAAACTCTTGTGGTAAAAATCACCCAAAAGAATATTTAACTTTATCAGGTACTTTCGAAAACAATAAAGATTCTATTGTTTCTATTGCAAACCAACAAGGTGTTATTAAAGAAATAGTTATTAATGCTGATGGTAGTTTTAAAGATACTTTAAAAGTAGAAACTGGCGCTATTTACACCATAGCATCAGATAGTAAAAGATCTCCTATTTATTTAAAAAACGGATATAACCTATCTTTAAAAGGTAATTTAGAAGACCTTCTAAAAAGTATTCAGTTTTCTGGAAAAGGTGCTTCTAATAGTAATTTTATTATTGCGCAAATAAGCAAAAGCCAAAGTATTGGAAACCCTCAAGAAATTTTAAACTTAGAAGAAGAAGCTTTTAAGAAAAAAGTAAATCAATTAAAGTTTGAATATGATAGTATCTTAAATGCACATAAAGACTTAGATAGCACTTTATATAGTTCTATAAAAAAGCAAAATGAGCAATTGGTAACGTATTTTAATAATGCTTATGAAAAAAACAGATTTATAGGCAAAGGAAAGCCATCTCCTAAATTTGAGAACTATGCTGATATAAAAGGAGGTTCAAAATCTTTAGATTCTTTTAAAGGTAAATTTGTTTATATAGATGTTTGGGCAACTTGGTGTGGACCATGTATACAACAGATTCCTTTTTTACAAGCTTTAGAAAAAGAATACCATAATAAAAACATAGAATTTGTAAGTATTTCTACAGACGAATCTAGAAGAAGTGGTGGTTCTTGGGAAGCTGCAGAAAAAAAATGGAGAAGTTATGTTAAGAAAAAGAACATGACAGGAGTTCAACTTTGGTCTGGTCAAGATTTTTCTTTTCAACAAGCGTATCAAATAAACTCGATTCCTAGGTTTATTATTATAGACCCAGAAGGTAAGATTGTAGACGCAAATGCTCCAAGACCTTCTGAACCAAGATTAAAAGATCTATTTACTTCTTTAGGTATTTGATTAAGCGGTTAAACTTTAGAATAAAAAATTACAAAAAAAACACCCATAAAAAAAGCGAAATTCTAAAATGAATTTCGCTTTTTTATAATATATCTACCTAATATTTTACTCTTTATAAACACCCATTTGAGAGTATTTATCCATTCTTTTCATAACTAAATCAGTTTCAGACAAGTCTTTTAACTCATCGAAAGCTGATAATATTTGAGCTTCTACCGCCTTAAAAGCTCCTTGCCTATCGGCATGTGCACCTCCAACTGGTTCTTTTATAATAGCATCAATTAACTTTAGCCTTTTCATATCTGCACCCGTTAATTTTAACGCAGCTGCAGCTTGTTCTTTAAACTCCCAACTTCTCCATAAGATTGAAGAACAAGATTCTGGAGAGATTACCGTATACCAAGTATTTTCCATCATGTATACTCTATCTCCTACTCCAATACCTAAAGCACCACCAGAAGCTCCTTCACCAATAACAATTGTTATAATTGGTGTTTTTAAACGAGTCATTTCTAAAATATTTCTAGCAATAGCTTCACCTTGTCCGCGTTCTTCTGCTTCTAAACCTGGGTAAGCACCAGGAGTATCTAATAAAGTAACAACAGGAATATTAAATTTCTCTGCCATTTTCATTAAACGTAAAGCTTTTCTATACCCTTCAGGATTTGCCATCCCAAAGTTTCTGTATTGACGCGTTTTAGTATTATATCCTTTTTGCTGACCAATAAACATAAAAGATTGATCTCCAATTTTACCTAAACCACCAATCATAGCTTTATCATCTTTTACACTTCTGTCTCCATGTAGTTCCATAAAGGTACCACCACAAATGGCATTAATGTAATCTAATGTATAAGGTCTATTTGGGTGTCTAGACAATTGAACTCTTTGCCAAGGCGTTAAATTCTTATATATATCTTTTCTAGCAGTAGCTAGTTTCTTTTCAATTTTTTTACAAGTTGCAGTAACATCTACTTCACTTTCTTTTCCAATAATTTGACACTTTTCTAGCTGATCTTCTAGCTCTTTTATTGGCATTTCAAAATCTAAATATTCCATTTTGCAGTTATTTTGATTAAGTTGTTTGGATTAACAAACATACTATAAAATTTACTTTATTAAGCAAGTTCGTTTACTTTTTTAGTTTTGTTTTCTCTTGAATTGTTTGTTTTATTAAAGATCTATTTTTTATAATTCCGTTTAAAAGAACTACACCAAGAACAATACCTGCTCCTAAATAAAAGGCTGGATTCATTTTTTCTTTGTCACCAAAAATAAACAAGGCCAAAATAATTGCATACACAGGCTCTAAATTAATTGTTAACATTACGGTATAAGGAGAAATGTATTTCATCACTTTTACAGACATTATAAAGGCATATGCAGTACAAATACTACTTAAAACAAAAAGGTAAACCCAATCTGTACTATGTAAAGTAAAAAAAGCAACAGAGTAACTATTATTAAAAAACAAGTAAATGGCTACAAACAGAAAACCAAATAAGAGTTGATATAAAGAGATTCTGTTTGCATCATATTTTTTGATAAAAAGACCGTTTAAAACAGAAAACAAAGCACCTAAAAAAGATGAGATTAATGCATAAATAATTCCTAATTTATATTGACTTTCAAAATTAAAAATAATATACAACCCTCCAATTACAATCATTCCAAGAATAATTTCTAAAGGCTTTATCCTTCGTCTAAAAAAAAGAGGTTCTATTAATGATGTAAAAAAAGCCCCTGTACTCATTGTTACCAAAGCTACAGAAACATTAGATATTTTTATGGCTTTAAAAAAGAAAACCCAATGCATGGCAATAATAATTCCTGATAACAAAAATTTAAGAACTCCTTTTTTATCAACAAAAAAAGAGTCTTTTTTAAACAGAAAATAGATCGCTATAAAAACAACAGCTAAACCCATTCTAAAAAAAACTAAAGGAATTGCATCAATAGTAATTAATGCGCCTAATATTGCTGTAAAGCCCCAAATAAAAACAATGAGATGAAGTAATAAGTAGTTTTTAAGCTTACTTTCTTGCATTGAAGTACAAATATATCGCTACACAAGCAAAAAAGACGTTTGGCATCCAAACATATAATAACGAATTAACACCAGCCACAGCCCCTAAAACCTCTGATACTTTCATTAAGAAAACGTAAATAAACATCATTCCAATACCTATAGCTAAGTTTACACCTGTACCTCCTCTACGTTTTCTAAAAGCTAAAGCTACCGCAATAATAGTAAGTACGTATGATGCTATGGGTAAACTGGTTCTTTTATGAAATTCTACCAAGTAAGCATTTAAGTTTTTTACGCCTCTTTTTCTAGAAATATTAATAAATTTTAATAACTCATCTGAAGGCATTTCTTGTGAAAGAGCAGATTTATAAATTAAATCTTTAGGAGTAAAATTAAAAACAGTGTCTATTTTATTCCCAGAAAAAATACTGTCTTTATTGTTATAAATCTGCCTTTTACGCCAATTATTGAGTGTAAAAACAGAGTCTTTTTTACTGAATCTAATATTATCTGCAACCAGTTTAGATTTTAACTTTAATCCGTCATATACTTCTGAAGTAAAATCGAAACCAGCATTTGTTTGTGTATTAAAATTTCTTATATATATATAAGTGCTGTCTGTAAGTTGCAAACTAAAGTCTTTTACATATTTTAATTCGTTCTTTTTCTTTCTATTATCTATATATTCTTTTTCAAACTTTTTTCTAGTTTTACTACTATTTGGCACCACAAAATGGTTCATTAATAAAGACATGATTGTTATTAATGTTGCACCAACAAAATAAGGGTATAAAAATCTTGTAAACGAAACTTTTGCATTTGTAATTGCAATAATTTCTGTATTATTAGAAAGTTTGGAAGTAAATAAAATTACCGCAATAAATAACGCTAAAGGCATAAACGTATTAGCGTAATAAATGGTGAAATTTACATAATATTCATTAACAATCTGATAGAAACCTAGATCTGCATGTTCTAAAAAATTATCAACTTTTTCAGAAATATCTATAGCAATGGCAATAGGAATCAAAATTAGTAAGGTAAACAGGAAAGTTACCAAAAATCGTTTTAATATGTACCAATCTATAATTTTCAAAAGCGCAGCTTTATTTTGTTTTTAAATGAAGATATTTCTTAAACCTATAATTAAAGACGTTTATCCATTTGTTTTACCATCTTATCTTTCCATTCTCTAAAATCGCCTGCTAAAATATGCTTTCTAGCTTCGCGTGTTAACCAAACATAAAACCCTAAATTATGAATAGAAGCAATTTGTTTACCTAACATTTCTTTAGCTGCAAATAAATGACGTAAATAGGCTTTTGAATACATAGTGTCTACCCAAGTAATTCCCATATCGTCTATCGGAGAAAAATCGTCTTCCCACTTTTTATTTTTTATATTAATAGAACCATGCGCAGTAAACAACATTCCGTTTCTAGCATTTCTTGTTGGCATTACACAATCGAACATATCTATACCTAAAGCAATGTTTTCTAAAATATTAATTGGTGTACCAACTCCCATTAAATATCTAGGTTTATCTTCTGGTAAAATCTCTGTTACAACCTCTGTCATTGCATACATTTCTTCTGCTGGCTCACCTACAGAAAGCCCTCCAATTGCATTTGCTTGCTGATTTGAGTTTGCTATATATTCTGCAGATTGTCTTCGTAAATCTTTATACGTACTACCTTGTACAATTGGCATAAAAGTTTGCTCAAAACCGTATTTGTAAGGTAATTTATCTAAGTGATTGATACATCTATCTAACCAACGATGCGTCATATGCATCGATCTTTTTGCATAATTATAATCACAAGGGTATGGTGTACATTCATCAAAAGCCATAATAATATCTGCTCCTATTGTACGTTGCGTTTCCATTACATTTTCTGGTGTAAAAAAGTGCATAGAACCATCTATATGACTTTTAAATTTTACACCTTGTTCGTTAATTTTTCTTCTACCAGATAAAGAATATACTTGGTAACCTCCAGAATCTGTTAAGATATTACTATCCCAATTCATAAACTTATGCAAACCTCCTGCTTTTTCTAAAATATCTAATCCAGGACGTAAGTATAGATGATATGTGTTTCCTAAAATAATATCAGGATTGATTTCGTTTTTTAATTCTGATTGATGAACACCTTTTACAGTTCCAACAGTTCCCACGGGCATAAAAATAGGCGTTTCAATTACACCATGATCGGTAGTTATTACTCCTGCTCTAGCCTTACTTTTTGGGTCGGTTATTTTTAAGTCGAATTTCATTGGCAGCAAAGATACTATTATTTAAGAATTGAAAAATTAAATGAAGTGTTATAAAAAAGGCAAAAAGATAATTTTAATGCTTTTAACTTGAAAAATGTGCGTTAAGGATTGAAGCGGCATCCTTTTTATGTTTACTAAATATGCTAAGACATATTTAGTAAACATAAAAAGATATAGCGTAAAGACTGACCTGAAAGGTAACGCCCTAAAGATTACCAGCGTTTCTTTTTAGATGAAAAACTGGTAGATTTCTTTTTATTTTTTGGTGATGATTTTCTAAAAGAAGCGCTTTTTTTATTAAACTCATTTTTAGAAGGTGCTGGTTTTCGCTTTGATTTTTGTGCTTTAGGTTTTTCTTTAACCACAGAAGCCTCTTCTGTTTTTGAAGATGAAGAAATCATTTTATTAATTTCTTTCATTTCTTCTTCGGTTAATTCTCGCCAGTCACCAGCTTGAAGATAACCAAGTTCTACATTCATAATTCTTGTACGCTTTAACTTAGTTACTTCGTAATCTAAGTATTCGCACATTCTACGAATTTGACGATTTAAACCTTGCGTTAGTACAATTTTAAATATTTTGGCACTTACTTTTTCTACCAAACATTTATTGGTCATGGTTCCTAAAATAGGAATTCCGCTTCCCATTTTTTCAATAAAATCGTCTGTAATTGTTTTGTTTACAGTAACAAAATACTCTTTTTCGTGATTGTTACCCGCTCGTAAAATTTTATTTACAATATCGCCATCGTTTGTAAGAAAAATTAAACCTTCTGATGGTTTATCTAAACGACCAATTGGAAACAATCTTTCTGGATAATTTACATGTTTTACAATATTATTAGGCTCTCTATCATCTGTTGTAGAAACAATACCTACTGGTTTATTTAAAGCAATATATAAGGTTACGTTTTTTGGTGTTACTAAACGACCGTCGAGCTTTACAACATCTTTTTTACCAACTCTATTACCTAATTGTGTTGGTTTACCGTTTATAGTTATTCTACCTTCTTTAATAAATTTTTCTGCTTCTCTACGAGAACAAACTCCAGAAGAACTTATATATTTATTAAGGTTTATAGATTGTTGATTTGTGTTATCCAATGAAAAATATTTTCAACAAAAGTAAGTATAAGATTATAAATTTATTTAATCTATTTTCTTTTTGTTGAACCAATTACCTACAAAGTTTAAATTTAGTGTTACCTTATGAAAACTTTCTTGAATTAATTTATTTTCTAAGGTACCTTCTTTACCATACGAATAAGAAATATTAAAATTATCATTACTATACTTTTTCATAGGCAAACCCAAACCGAAAGAAACAAAATAACTATCTATCTGTTGGTTAGACACTTTTAGAAATCCACTATTATAATTAAAGCCAAATCTATATTTTATATTAGAAGAGTAATTAAATTTATTTTTTGTTGGCTTATATTCTAAACCAAATGCATAAATAGTTTGATCTGAATAACTTTCGTTATTACTTTCTTGACTTGTACTATTCCATAATAGTTTTCGATAATCTAAACTAGTTGTAATTTTTTTATTGATTACAGAGGTAATTCCTAATCCGTAAGAAAGAGGAAGTTCAAAATTGTCTAAATCACTTTCAACTTCATCTTCTATACTTAAAGAAACGCCGTCACTTAACGTTTTATAAGAAGTTCTGGTTTGTGTACCACTCAACGATGCCGGTACTTCTAGAGTACCACCAATAGTAGTTTCAAATGCATTAAATGTTGGCATTTTGTATTGAAAACCTGTTTTTAATTTTACGCCTCCATAATGATTTTGATCATTTATTGATACAAATGATTCTGAATAAATAAGACTTTCTTCTTCAATTGCCCCAAATAGAAAAGATAAATCTACTCCAAAAGACAAATTCTTAAACGCTTTAAATCCTGTTGATATAAAAAATTTATTTAATCCACCACTACCTGTTATTCTTGTAAGATAAGTTTCTGTAGTACCTTCAATTGGGTTTTCTATATCTATGTTATAACCAGTTTTGGTATAAGGCAATAAACCAATACTCATACCCCAATTTTTCTTAATAGGAAATGCAATTGCAACATGAGAAAGATTACCGTTACTACTACTCTCACTCGTTGTATTAGTTTTTAATGTTGAATAACTTCCATTTAAACCAAATTCATATAAAAATGATTTTTGATAAATCCCTGCCAAACTAGCTGGATTAAAAATATTTATTTCAAACGGACTAGATTGTGCAATACCTGTATTTCCTAAGCCTGTTAAACCGCCTGTTGCTGTTTTATTTTCTACACCTAAACCAAATATAGAATAAGGTGTATTTGCATTATTCTGACTGCATAAAATATTTATAGACGCAACCAACATTATTAACAATATTTCTTTTTTCATCTTAATAGTTTAAATATTTTACAGATAATTTTACTTCGTTATTTGTACTAGCATCATGCTCTATAACAATGTTACTTACATTGTTAGAAAAATCTTCATATTGAATCATTAAAGCATAGTTTAAATTGGTGTTTGATAGTAATATTTCTTCTACAAAACCACTTAAATCAACACTATAATAAGTATTTGCACCAAATTCATCTTCTTCTGCATTTAATAAAGCAGATGTTATATTACCATTTATATCTAATAATTCTTTTATTATTCTATTTTTATGATCTACTATATAAACCGCTAAAGTTTCTGGTAAAAGATTGTTCTCATCATAACTCCCTTTTAAAGGAATAAAAGTTAATTCTGCACTTAAAGTGGTTGCGTTTTCTGAAATTTCTAAAAGGTTTTTAATAGCTGGTATCTCTATTCTTGCTGTAATTCCTGATCCTGCCTGAGTAAAAATCAGATTATCTGTGTTTGTACTTAATTTAATTTCTTCATTGTCTACAAAACCGACTAAAGTGGTACTTGTTAAATTTGTTTCTATTTCGTTAAATTGTTTTGCAGCACTAGAAATTACAAAATCTACATAATAACTGTTATCCTCACTATCATCATCTTTTATAGTATAAAACAATCGCATACTAGAGTTACCTGCTATTTTTTCTGAAGTTTGTGCATTAAAACCTAAAACATGATTGCTTTCTGTTGTATCTGGTAAAATTGCTAATCCTTTAAAATATTGTAAAAAATCATCTGAGTTATTTATATCATTATCTACAATTTTATTAAAAATTTCTTCTCCTAAAACATCATCCATTTTAATAAAAAGAGAATCTGTTACCTTGTTTGGTTTTGGTGTAAAAGAAATCTCTCCTAAACTATTTGTATCATACTCTAAAGATGAGGTATTGTAAAAATTATCTCCATCTTCTGGAGCAACCGTCTCTGTAATTCTATGCAATTTATAGGTTTGTAATTTTGTAGTATCTCCATAATGATATGCATCGTAATTTAAAACAAAACCAATAGAATCGTAAATAGCATCTTCATCTATATAAAAAGAAGATGTTGTTAACTCTAAATATGATTTTGAAGAAATTGTTCCTAATTTTTCGTCTTTTACATTACCTAATAAAATTCTATTCTTACTAGAAGTTATTAAAGAGTCTAATTTAAAAGTTCCTGCTTTTATAGAAAAAGTATCAATAACTCTTACCTGAATTTCATTATCAATAAAATCTCTTCCTACCTCATAAGTTGTCTCATCTGTAGAACAAGATAGCACAAAAACTAAACTTAAAACACTAATTATAAAATACCTCATTTTACTTTTTAAGGCAAAAATATTAGGCTAGTTATTATAAGAAATCATAAAATATATAAACAACAGTTTTTTATAGACTTATGATTAAAAAACATCGTTAAACCCATTATTTAACACCTTTTAAGAAAATTAACAATTGGTTTACATGGTTATCTATAAAATATACGTGTTTGTCTATTTCGTACTATTTTAAATTAAATAGCTTTTACGTTTGCGGCATAATTAAGCAAATACATAAATTAAACATAATGAGAAAAACAAATTTAATACAAAAAAGTAGCGTTCTTTTTTTAGCTACATTAATGTCCTTACTTATTGTAAGTTGTAGTAGTGATGATGACGATGATGACGAATATGGAAACTGGGTAGAAAGCTCTACCTTTGATGGAAACTCTAGAGCTAACTCTGTAAGTTTTACAATTGGTACTAAAGGATATTTAGTTACAGGTTATGATGGAGATGATTATTTAGCCGATACTTGGGAATATAATTCTGATGATGATTATTGGGTACAAAAAGCAAATTTTCCTGGAGTTGCAAGAAGTGGTGCAGTTGGTTTTTCTATAAACGGAAAAGGATATTTGGGAACCGGATATGATGGAGATAATGAGCTAAATGATTTTTGGGAATATGATCCTACAACAGATTCTTGGACTCAAAAAGAAGACTTTGGTGGTACAGCCAGGTATGGAGCTATTGGTTTTTCTGTTGGTAATAACGGTTATATTGGTACAGGGTACGATGGTAGTGAACAAAAAGATTTCTGGAAATATGATGTTGTAAACGATTCTTGGGAACAATCTGTAGGTTTTGGTGGCGAAAAGCGTCAAAACGCAACTGTTTTTACTATAGACGATGTTGCTTATATTGGCCTAGGAATACACAACGGAAGTTACGAAGAAGATTTTTATTCTTTTAATGGATCTACTTGGACACGTTTAACCGATTTGGATGATGATGACGATGACGACAATGATTACGAAATATTATTAAGCAGTGGAGCTGGTTTTTCTTTAAACGGAATGGGATATGTTACTACAGGTATTGCAGGTGCAATAACAACAGAAACATGGTCTTATGATCCTACAACAGATACTTGGGATGAATTACCTGTATTTGAAGGATCTGCAAGACAAAATGCTTCTACTTTTGTTTTTGATAATAAAGCTTTTGTTTTAATGGGGAGAAGTGGTAGTTATTATTTTGATGATGTTTGGGAGTTTAGACCAGATGAATATGAAAATGAAGATGATTAATTAGTCATATATTTTACTTATAAAGAACCGTTTTGGGTTGTATTTTAAGTTACTTTTTAAAGTAATTTAAAATACAACCTTTTTTTTTATGATAAAAACAACAGTTTATTGGGAGATTTTTAAGAAAGCTCTTGTATAATTTCGCAATTCTAAAATGATACACAAATTGAGTACTTTTTTAAAAAAAATGAACACAACAGTAATTGTTCATTGTCTTTTATGGTTTTTCTTTATCGCAATTACTGCAATACAATCTTATACTAAATTTAGTAAAATACCGAATGATTTTTATATTCTAAATATCATTTTTATAGCCGTTTTTTACTTAAACTATGCTTTTCTAGTCCCAAAGTTTCTACTAAATAAAAAAATTATTTTATACGTTATAATATCCTTGGCATTAATTCTGTTTATCATTTTTATTGTAGAACCTTTAATAAAAACTCATATAAACTCCAGACTTTTAAACAACCAATTTAAAAATAATTTCCCAAGACCTAGAGAAGGCAGAGTTAATTTAAGGCCTCCTATTTTACTGCTTTTATTTTTTGCTTTAAGCACATGTATAAAGTTAGTTTCTGAATGGTATAAGTCTGAAAAAGAACGAACAATTACAGCTTCACAAAAAATAAATTCTGAACTATCTTTTTTAAAAGCTCAATTAAATCCTCATTTTTTATTTAACACGCTTAATAGTATTTACTCCTTAGCAAACAAAAAATCTGACGACACAACAGTTGCCATAGTTACTCTTTCTGAATTAATGAGGTATATGATTTATGAAGCCAATGAAAATGTTATTTCCTTAGAAAAAGAAGTAGGTTATATTAAAAATTATATCTCTTTACAGTTATTAAGACTAAAAGATTCTAGTGGCGTAAAAATTAATGTTCATGGAGATTTAAATTATAAAATTGAACCCTTACTTCTTATTTCTTTTATAGAAAACGCCTTTAAATACGGTACAGATTATAGAGGAAAAACCGATATTAGAGTTGTTATATCTACATATAAAAGCACGCTAGAACTTAGTGTCTACAATCTTTCTTCTCTACAAAACACAACTAACAAAAATTCTGGTATAGGTTTAGAAAACATCAAAAACAGATTAAATTTATTGTACCCAAACACACATACTTTAGAAATTATAAACACTAAAAAATCTTTTGAAGTCAATTTAAAAATCAAACTAAAAAAATAAGCTATGAAATGTATAATTATTGATGATGAGCCTTTAGCTATAGAATTATTAGAAGATTTTATATCTAAAATTCCGTTTTTAGAATTGGTTGCAAGTTGCTCTAATGGTTTTGAAGCTACAAGTATTTTACAAGAACAAAAAATAGATTTAATTTTTACCGATATAGAAATGCCAGATTTTTCTGGAATCGATTTTATTAAATCATTAGAAGTTAAACCTCTTTTTATTTTTACAACAGCCTACTCACATTATGCGGTTGAAGGTTTTAATTTAAATGCAATAGATTATTTGGTAAAACCAATACCTTTTCATCGCTTTTTAAAAGCTGCTACGAGAGCACAAAATTTATTAAGTTTAAAAATAGAAGAAGAAAAACCAACTTTAGATAAAGAAAATATTCAAGAATTTATTTTTGTGAAATCTGAATATGAGAATTTAAAAATTAACTTATCCGATATAAAATATATAGAATCTTTAAAAGATTATATTAAAATACATACACATAAAGAAAAACCTATTTTAACTTTAAGCAGTCTTAAAAGCTTTGAAGAAAAACTAGGAAAACTGAATTTTATACGTGTACATAAATCTTATATTGTTTCTTTAAAACATATATATTCTGTACAGAGAAATAGAATAATTATTGATGATAATTGGATACCTATTGGTTTAAACTATAGAGATGATTTCATCAAAAAAATAGATAATTAAGCCATTAAGAAACTACAATTCAATAGTTCTAAAAGTTAAATTAATTCGCGGTGTATTTACTTTTTTTGTAGGAGGCAATCTATGTAACCAATTTGTTTGTGTTCCTTTTTTCATCACCAATAAACTACCTCTTTCTAAAAAAACATCTATTCTTTGTTTATTTTCTTTGTGTTTAAAAGAAAACTTACGTTCTGCGCCTAATGATAATGAAGCAATTGCGCCGCCTTTTTTCAACATTTTCTCTCCGTCAGAATGATAAGCCATTCCTTCCTCTCCTGTATGATATAAATTTAATAAACAAGAATTAAAAGTTTCGCCACTTTCTTGCTCTACTATATTTTTTAACTCTAATAATTCTTTTGTAAAAATATTAGCGGTTTTAGTAACTTTAGAATATGTATAAGAATACTCAGATTCTCCATACCAAGCTACTTTACGTTTAGTAATTATTTTCTTACCAAAAATAATTGCTTCATCATTTTTCCAAATTATTGTATTCATTAATTGTTGATAATAAAACTCTGTCTCCTGTTTAGTTAAAATTACTCCATGATAATTTGTAATGCCATCAAAAGGTAAAATATTTTTTATTGTTTCGGTAGAAAATAAATCCATGAATTAAAAGTACTAAAAAAACCTCAACAAAAAAGAAATATCAAAATCAATAATTCTTTCTTTTTTTTTTACAAAAAAATAGCCCAAAGTATAAACTTTGGGCTATAAAATCTGAATTAAAAAATGGGGCTACTATACTTATTGTCAGTCTTAATTTTTAACTACTTTTTTAATTGCTTGTTTACCATCTACTGTTGTTATTTTTACTAAATAAATACCTTTTGCTACTGAGCTTATGTTTATTTTTTTAGTTCTAAATTTCTGAACAACCTGACCTTGTAAATTAAATAATTCGATTGTTTTAACCTCTTCTTGTAAACCAAAAGTTAAATTTCCTTTTGTAGGATTCGGGTACATCTCAAAATCTAATCTATTAATATCATTTACACTTGCAGTTGCACTAAATGTTGCTGTTATGTTTTTATCAGCATCCATAGTAATACTAAAAGGAGATGTAGTTCCTGTAGCATCACCTGTAAAACCTGTAAAACCATAACCCGCATCAGGTGTCGCAACTAAACTTAAAACTGTTCCGTCTGCATAAGTTCCATTTGTAGCAGAACCGCTTGCTAAAGTAACCGTTCCGTTTCCTACAATTGTTACATTTAAAGTTCTCTGTATTTGACTAAATATAGCAGTTACTGTTTTGTCTGCATCCATAGTAATACTTAATGGATTTGTTGTTCCTGTAGCATCTCCAGACCATCCATCAAACTGATAACCAGAATCTGGAACTGCTGTTAAACTAACTACGGTACCGTCTGCAAAAGTACCTGAATTATTAATTACATTTGAAGGAGTTGGATTTACATTTATAGTTCCGTTTGTTTCTACTATAGTTAATGTATATTCAATTAAACTAAAAGTAGCTGTAACTGTTTTGTCTGAATCCATTGTAACATTTACTGATGCTGTTGCACCACTCACATCTCCAGACCATCCATCAAATTGATATCCTGCAGCTGGTGTAGCTGTTAAACCTACAACCGTTCCGTAATCATAAGTTCCGTTTGTTGGGTTAGGATTTGTTGCAACTGAACCATTTGCAGCATTAATTGTTAATGCATGTTGGATTAAACTAAAAGTAGCTGTAACTGTTTTGTCTGCATCCATTGTAACATTTACTGATGCTGTTGCACCACTCACATCTCCAGACCATCCATCAAATTGATATCCAGCAGCTGGTGTAGCTGTTAAACCTACAACTGTTCCGTTATCATAAGTTCCGTTTATTGGATTAGGGTTTGTTGCAACTGTACCATTAGTAGCATTAATTGTTAATGTACGCTGGATTAAACTAAATGTAGCTGTTACTGTTTTATCTGCATCCATTGTTACATTTACTGATGCTGTTGCACCACTAGCATCTCCAGACCAACCATCAAATTGATATCCAGCAGCTGGTGTTGCTGTTAAACCCACAACTGTTCCCTCATCATAAGTTCCGTTTATTGGATTAGGATTTGTTGCAACTGTACCATTTGTAGCATTAATTGTTAATGTACGTTGAGCTGCAGGTATTAAGCTAAACATTGCTGTTACTGTTTTAGCTGAATCCATAGTAATACTTACTGAACTAGTTGACCCCGTTAAAGCACCAGACCAACCATCAAATTGATAACCGGCATCTGGTGTTGCTGTTAAAGCTACCACAGTTCCGTTTAAATAAGTACCATTTGTTGGATATGGGCTAGGAGTTACTGTTCCGTTTACTGCATTTAAAGTTAAAGTACGTTTTATTAAGCTAAAATTTGCTGTATAAGTTTTATCTGTATCCATTGTAACACTTAACGGATTAGTTGAACCACTAGCATCTCCAGACCAACCATCAAACTGATAACCTGCATGTGGGTTTGCTAATACAGAAACTATTGTACCGTCTACATAAGTACCATTTGTAGGGTTTGGGTTTGTAGTTACATCTCCATTACCAGCAGATATTGTTGTTAAAGTTCTATTTATTACAATAGTACTAGGACTAGAACCAGTCTCATATGAGCCCATATCTACCGTATTATTAAAAATACGTTGGTTTCCTAATAAATCAGTAGTAGTTGTTACATAATTATTATCTCCACTATCTTCCGCTGGCGAACCTGTTGTTAATGTAAAATCTCCATTTGACAAATTTGTAAATAATGGATCTGAATCACTTGTAGCAGTTGCTGAAGTAATTGTAGCATCGTTAAAATTATTTTCATCTATAGAATTATATACATTTACAGAAGCTACTGGTATTTTATAAAGATCTGTAATTGATCTCGTTACTGCTCCACCGGTAGTTTTATTATTCCAAAATATAGAATTCGATATTATCGCATTAAAGGTTCCAAAAAAACCAGGAGATCTACTAATAGCTAATACTGCATGTGTAGAAGCATTTAAACTTTGTTGAGTACCTGTATCTGTATTATTGACTAATGTATTATTTGTAAAATTAAAATTAACATCAGAAGTACTACCTAACATTCTAAACCAACCTGCACTACCACTATAAGCTAATGCTGAAGAAGTTAAATCTGCAACCGTATTGTTGTTAAATAATGTGTTAGAAATATTTATATCCACATTAGTATTACTTTTTATAGCACTATAAATACTAGTACCATAACGAGACATATTATTCGTAAATTCACAATTCTCTATAGTTAATAAACCTCTTGTTCCTGCAGTGTTATTTAACTCAAATTCAGCCATTAAACCAGCATTCGCATTTCTAGAAACATTATTCTTAATAATACAATTCTTAAGCGTTAATTTAGAAACGGCTATATTTTTTACAATTGCACCTCCATGCTCTGTAGTATTTATACTATTATGAGCATCACTTATTGTTAAACCATCCAAAAGTAAATCATTTCCTGTTGCTGTAATATTAACAATATGAAAACTATTTACATTTTGACGTGTTGAATTACTATAATTATCTAAGTAACCAGTAACATTTACATCATTTCCTTGTAAATCACCAGATAAAATAGTTTCATTCATTCCAAAAATTCTGTCCGAAATTTTTGTTTCTGTTCCAGCAAAGCCTCCATAAATTTTTAGACCACTCTTTGTTATATTATAATAAACGTTTGAATCTGATGCACTTGGAGTATATGTACCACCAGCAACCCAAATTTCAGAATTATTATTAGTATTTGCTAAAGCAGTATTTAAATCTGTATAGGCATCTGCCCAAGTTAAACCATTATTGTTTCCTGTAGCATTTGCATCAACATACATTCTTGATTTTGAAAAATTAGCTGTAACAGTTAATGTATTATTTACCAATACACCTAATGTGTTTGTATTTCCTACAACATCTCCTGTCCAACCATTAAATTCATACCCAGCTTCTGGTGTAGCAACTAAACTTAATGATGTACCATAATCATAACTTTTAGAAGCAGGATGATTTACTGTTCCATTTCCAACAACTAGTACATTTAATTTGTAGGTAATGGATGCATAAGGATCAAATTCATATGGTCCCATATCAACAATACTTTCAATAATTCTGTCTTTACCTAATAAATCTTTAGTAATTAATGCTGGTAATTTTGAATTATCTCCTGTATTAATTGCAGGTGAACCTGTTAATAATATAAACTCATTATTAGCTACATCTTTTAGTAAAGGGTCTGTATTACTTGTATTTGTTAGGTTAGCTGCTGTTAATCTAGAAAAGCTACCTTCATCAATTGAGTTTGTTACTGTAACATTTCCTAAAGTTGCACTTATTCCTGTTATAGAATTGGCTACTACACCACCTACAATTGTATTGTTCCAAAAAATACTGTTTGCAACTTCAAGATTCATTGTTCCATTATAATCTGTAGAAGCTCCAACAGTTCCTCTATTTGTGTTACTCATAGAAGAATGTGTACCAATATCATTATTATTAACATATGTGTTATTAATTAAACTAGCATTTACTATAGTAGAACCATCACCAATTGCCCTTAACCAACCAGAACTACCTCCAGTACTATTTCCACTACCACTTAAATCTCTAGTTTCATTATTACTAAATAAAGAATTACTTACATTAAATGTAAAAGTACCACCAGATCTAGCCCATGCACTAAAAGAGGTACAAAGACGTGCAAGATTGTTATCAAAAATGCAATTTTCTATATCTAATGTTCCCCCACCTGATGTAAATTCAGCATATATTCCAGCAGCATTATAAGCAACATTATTTTTAATATTACAGTTTTTTACGGTTAGTGAGTTTACAGGTTTTGCTTTAAAAATTGCACCACCAGCAGCATTATCTCCAGAATCATTTGCTACTCCATCTCTAATTGTAAAACCATCTAAAACAGTACCATGTTTATTTATTTCTACAACATGATAAGCATTTTCACCTCTAACAGTTCCTCCAATAGCTCCAGCATCATTCCCTGCTAAATCACCAGATAAAATAGTTTCATTAGCTTTCAAATCTCTTTCACTTAAAGTAGTTTCTGTACCATTAAAACCTCCATAAAATTCAACATTGCTTTTGTCTATTATAAAAGAACCATTTCTATCTGAAGCATGAGGTGTATAAGTACCTTGAGCAATCCAAACTTTAGTATTGTCATCTATTGTACTTAATGCAACTTGTAAGTCTGTGAATGCATTTGCCCAAGAAGACCCATCATTTAACCCAGTAGCATCTTTTTTTACATAATAAGGGATATCTTCTCTAATTGTATTAAAAGTTATTGAGTCAGACCAACCTGCACAACCACCTTGTTTCTTTATATAAACTTTATATTCAGATTGACTATCTAAATTGGTTAAAGTAACTGAATTAGTACTTACAGAATTCACAATAACAGCATTACTAAAAGCTTCTGAGCTTTTATGATAAGCAACATCATAAGTATCTGAACCAACTATAGAAACATCTGCACTATTTGATGTAATATTAGTTGCTGAAATTGTATTTGTTGGCAGAATTAAACATGCACTATTAACATTAAAAACAGCATCAATTTCTGTTAATGAAAGTACTCTATTATAAAATAACACTTCATCTAAATCATCATTGTATCGATTAACAGCCGTAAAAGAATTACTCCTATTATTAGCTATTGTTACATTACCATTAGTTTCCCAATTCCCATTTGTATAAAAACCTAACTCTGTACTTTTAGCTAAAGATATTGTTTGGTCTAAAACATTATCTATATAAAGGTTTGCTGTAGTTCTGTAGGTATAAATTAATCTACCATCTCTATATTGTCCACTATTTGTTACTACTAAATCTATTGTAGCTATAACATGATGCCAATTACCATCTGCTACTGACATTGTGGAAACCTTTTTTTGACCAACAAGACCTATGTTAGAGGCTGCAAAACGTTGTTGAACGGTTAACGAAATTTTACCACTTTGTAGTGCAAAATAATAACCAGACCAATTATCTATGTTATCTGTTACCGAATTTCTAGCGTGCGCATCATCTATAATTGTTTTTACCGTAGTATCACTATTTGTTGTTTTAACCCAAAAACTAATAGTTGCTTTGCTAGGCAAAACTAAATCTGGTCTTGTTAAATGATCTCCATTTAAAGAAACAGCATTATCAACAACCCCAAACCTATCATTTATATTTGTAAGTGAAGTTCCATTTTGTGTAAGAGTCCCTATGCTTCCATTGGTAAAATCATAATTCCCAATTAAACCATTTGTTGGTATTTGAGCAAAAGCACTACCTACAAGTAGCATGCTTATTAGTATTAATAATTTTGTTTTCATTTTTATTGTTTTAATTAATTAGATTGTTTTATGCAATGATATTATTTTGTAATAGTTCTAAAAGAAAGCGGTTTATGAATAGCAATTTGGATTTGTAAATGGTAAAACATCTTAGTTTACTAGTTACTTATTGATAAAAAAGCGTGAAAGAATATTTTTAAAAGGTTTCTTTTATCTACTGTTTTCTAATAAAACCTCGCAAGCAAATTACTTGCGAGATTAAAAAAACACTCTAAACTACTCTTCTACTCTTTCATAATTTTTTTGACTACAACGCTTCAACTTTCTTATTTTAGTTTATTCTTTAATATATTTTAAAATCAAGTAAAGCTGCTAAAATCTTGTTTGCTTATCGGTTTTAAAATTGACTTATAAGGAGGTTTCACTTCTCTTATTAATGCGTAAATTTATAGTCAGTAATGCTAAAATTGATAATAATTTTGTTTTCATAATGTAAAAATTTATTTAGATTGTTTTCAACAAAACTACTGGTAAACAACTATCTACATCATTCAAAAACTATCTATTCAATTCAAAGAGTAACTATTTGATTCAAAAAACGACCAATTGATTCAATTAAGCGTTGTACAGTTCTAAATTTGCATAAAATGTTTTTATATTTACAAAATATATTGAAGCAACAAAACATTGTGTTTTGTTCATTTTAAAGAGTTTTGTGTTAATACTGATATATATTATTTATGAAAAAAGTATACGAAAGTATAATTGCTACAGGAACCAAAAATAATTTCTCGAATAACCTTAATAAAAAGATACGATTACTAAATATCTATAGTTTAGTTTGGAGCCATATAGTATTGGTCTTTTTAAGTTTAGAGATGTTTATTAACCTAATTGGAGAAGTTTACAACAAAAAGAATATTAGTTTCGATTTTTTTGATTTAAAATATTTTCTTATTCATATTTTTATAGTTATTTTATTAATTGGTGTACTTTTTATTAATAAATATTTGAATTTTAAATGGGGTCGTATATTGTTTCTTTCCACTTTTGGATTTGCTAATATATATGCTGCTCTTTTTATATCTCCTGGTAGCTTTATTGAATATTATTTTTTATTGATGTCCCCTATTGCAATTACACTATTTGAGAAAAAAAGTACTTATTTGTTTTTTTTAGTCATTGGGTTTTTACTTTTTTTAACTCCTTATTATTTCTACCCAGTTTACCCACCTGATTTTGTTGAAAGATTATTAATTTTAGAAACTGTCTGTATCTTTCTAGTTTTATATCTTTTAGTTAATTATTTCAAAAAAAACAATACGAAATTCGAAAAACTTTTAGCGTTAGAAAGAGACAAGGTACTTTCTGATAAAATTATACTAGAAAGGCAAGAAGCTGAATTACGGGAATTAAGTGAATTTAAATCTCATTTTTTTGTGAATCTTTCTCATGAAATACGTACACCTTTAACATTAATACAAGGTTACACAAACCAATTAACCTTTAAAGAATCAGACAAAGAAAACAAACAAAAAACAACGATTATAAAAGAACAATGCCAACAAATGCAAGATATTATTAATAGTATCATGGATTTAAGTAAAATAGAAAGTAATCAATTTCAACTTATAAGCTCACCTGTAAATATTAATTCTTTTTTAGATAAACATTATACAAATTTTCAAAGTCTTTTTTCTGAAAAAAACATAGCCTTTTTGTTTAATGATAAAACTATAAAAACCAACATATTAATAGATGAAGAACTTTTTTCTAAAGCAATTACAAATTTACTTAGCAATGCGTTAAAATTTACACCAATTAACGGATCTGTTTCAATAAACACATCTTTTACAAAAGAAGGTCTTAAAATTGAAATAATAGATAATGGTATTGGTATAAACAAAGAAGATTTAGAAAACATTTTTAAACGCTTTTATCAAGTAAAAAACGATATCACTAAAAGTCAAGGAAGTGGTATTGGTTTAGCTTTTACAAAAAGTATCGTTAGTGCGCATCAATTTTCTATTAATGCAGAAAGTAGTGCTAGAAAAGGTTGTTGCTTCACAATCTCTATTCCTAAAAATTTTATAAGTACTTCTATTAATGAAGACTCTATAAAAGAACTAGATACAGTTAACATTAAAAATAGTTTAGAAGACAAAAATTTTAAAGAAGAACATAAATCAACATCTAAACAAAAAGGAAAAAAAATACTTGTAGTTGATGATCATGACCAAATGAGAACTTACTTGAAAAAGGTTTTAAAAGGTTACACTATTACAGAAGCTAAAAATGGTGAAGACGCACTTAATATACTTAAAGAAAATAATTTTGATCTTATTCTTACAGATTATATGATGCCTGTAATGGATGGAGAAACCTTAGTTAAAGAATTAAAAAAGCAACAGAATAAAACACCAATTATAGTATTAACAGCAAGAACAGATCAACATGGTAAACTATCTATGCTGCGTTTAGGTATTGATGGTTATTTACATAAACCTTTTATGGAAGAAGAGCTTTTAATTAATATTAAAAACTCTATAAACCTTTATAAAAATGTAAAAGATTTTGATAAAAAAACCTCTCCTGAGGTGTTAAAGAGTCTAAATGAATACGCAGATAAGTTTAACACTAAAATTACTACTTATATTAATAAAAATATAGACTCACCTCTTCTTACTGTAGATACTATTTCTGAATATATGAAGGTTTCTAGAAGTACTTTAAATCGTAAAGTTAAAACTATTCTAGGACAAACCGTTAACCAATTAATACAAGAGGCCCGTTTAGAAAAAGCAAGAAACTTAAGAATAAAAGACCCTTTTGCTTCTAAAAAACAAATTGCAGAAGCTGTTGGCATAACCAATACTACATATCTATTTGAAAAACTAAACGAACGTTATGGTTCTTAAAAGGAGTAATTCATTTTATTTTTTTATATCTAAAAACCTCGTAAAAAAAGCTTACGAGGTTTAATCAAAACACACTAACAAGGCACTATTTTTTTATAAAACGTTTTGTAAAAACAATTCCGTTTTCGTCTTCAATTTTAATTATATAAAGTCCATTTTTAAAACTTCCAGTTGTTATTATTTTAGATTTGGTTTCCAGAATCTTACTCCCTAAAAGTGAGTAAATTGTTGCTCTTTTTAATTTATTATTCATCTTTATATTTAAAAATGAAGTAGTTGGGTTTGGAAAAACAGATAACTCATTTACTTGAGCATAAAAATTATTAACTTGTAAAGGAACAGAATCAAACTCATAAGCACCTCTATCTACAGTTGTGTTAAAAATACGTTGGTTACCAGCTAAGTCTAAACTAAGAGTCATAAAACTATTATTACCTGCGTTTATAGAAGATGAACCCGAATTTAACTTGAAATTGGCATCCAAATCAGGATCTACAGAAATTGTATTTAATGGTATTCCTATAAATGTTGATAAACCGTCTTCGTCTGTATTATTTTCCACTATTCGTAAAACATCTGTATAATTCAATGCATCATTAAGACTATGACTTGCTCCTATAGCTTTTGCTACTTGGCTTGAATGTTTAACATTACCCCAAAAAATGTTATTTACAATCTTAACAGCTCCAAAACCACCATCCCTTTCAGATAATCCAATAACAGGAAAATTTCCTTTGACACTGCTACCAGAATCTCCTAAACTGCTATTATTAACAAATGTATTATTTACAATAGTTGCATTTAATACTACTCCACTAAAATAAGCTCTTGCTCTTATTGTTGCTGCTCCAGAACCTTTTCTTCCTTTTCCAGTATCATCATCCGTTTTATTATTCTTAAACAAAGAATTAGTAACGTTAACATTAATTTCGTTATTTGTTGCAGACATATGAACATCGATTCCAGCAGCTGTGTTAGCTAAATTACCGTCAAAAATAGAGGCATCAATTGTAAAATTACATGTAGATGAAACACTAAGCGATACACCCGCACCAGATAGCGCTACATTGTTTTTAATTGTGCAGTTTTTAATTGTTAAATCGGTTAAAGAAATATTTTTAAATATTCCAGCCCCAAATCTATCATCTCCAGTTATAGCATCTGCATGACCATCTTTAATTGTAAATCCGTTAATTTCTAAATCGTTAACAACTACCTCAACAACATGCTTACTATTATCGCTTCTTGTTGCATCATTATAGCTTACAATAGCATCATCACCCGATAAGTCTCCACTAAGTATTGTTTCATTTGTAGTAGATATCAAACTTAAGTCTCTTTCAGAAAGAGAAGTTTCCGTACCATTAAAACCACCATAAATATTAGTATTTAAAACAAAACTAGCATCTCTATCTGTTACACTAGGTTTGTAAGTTCCTTTGGCTACCCAAATTTCATTAACAGTTAATGTACTATTTAAGGCATCTTGTAAATCTGTAAAAGCATTTGCCCAACTTTTACCATTATTTAAACCAGTTGCTGCAGAATTAACATACAATGTTCCAGAAAAACCACCCGCTTTAGCTACTTCTGTATCAGTTAAAATTCGAGTGTAAATTAAAATATTATCTATACCGTCTTCATATTTATAAATTGATGCTACTGATGCGTCTCTTAAACGAGAAAAAACAATATCTCCAACATGTTTATTATCATCTGCAATATTAACACCAGAAGCGCTAGCCAAGTAATTTGTACCACCTATCTTAACATTATCTACATAAACATATGCATAAAAACGGTTATACGGAGAAGTAGTTAAAAATTCTGAATATGCCTGAATAACCACATGGTGCCACTCATTATCTGCTATAACTGTTGGATGTGTTTTAACGCCACCATTTCCACCTACTTTATATAAAGCATTTATCTTTCCATTTTGTAAATAAACTTTTAAACCTAAATAACTAGCATCTGATATTGATGCTTGATCATTATCATGATAAATAATTCTATGGGCATTATCGTTTGTAGATGTCTTTAACCAAAAGCTAATTGTTTTTGGTAAATAAGGATTTGTGTTGTTGTTAACATCAAACTCAATATCTGACCTTAATAAATCATCTCCATTTAAAGATATTGCACCATTAGCATCTCCATCTACACCCATAATTGTCGTGGATGCAGATCCTACTTTAGTAAAACTAACGTTATTAACAGCATCGGTAAGTGCTCCGTTACTAAAATTATACCTCGCAACTAAATCATTAGTTGGTATTTGTGCAAATGTGTTTAAGGCTAACATTAGCATTAAAGAGAAAAATAATTTTTGTTTCATACTTATATTATTATTATTATTATTTTAAAATTCAATTGTCTGTGACAAGTTGTTTTTAATTTATAACTGACAATTTAAAAAAGGAAAATGTAGTTTTTAAAATTTCAATAAGCTTAAAAAAAGTTCAGTCATAACAACTGAACTTTTAATCTAACAACAAAAATTGAAATACTAACCTTAATCAATTTAATAGCTTCTTTCCTTTTTTAACCTGTATTTTTATTATTGATACTCTAATTTATTTTCACCTTTATCATTTAGAATTACCCTGATATTTTAAAAATGAAATATCTATTTTTTTGCTTTGTCATAGTCATAGCTGCAACCTTTGCTTTTCTTTTGCTATAAAAATTACTATAATTAAAATTTTGCCAACTCTCACTTTCTTTATTTCCTTCCCTAATTCTTATAGCATTAAATAATAAGTGCCATTAATATCTTCGGTTGGGTTTGTGCATTTACCAAACTAATTATTAATAGAAATAAATTAAATAGTCTCGTTTTTATTTTTCTTTATAATTATTGATACAAGAATATTAAATACTTATAGTTTTATTAGAATCTGTTTTATGAATAGCATATTCAGTTTATAAACAAACAATTATGAATATGTTTTATAAATTATAAAGAAAATGATTTTAATTATTCAACTTAAATTTTTGGTTAAAAACCAGTTCCTGGAGCTTCGGGGCTTTGCGCTTGTGCTTTTTGTGGATTAAGAATTAGATAAGTTCCTAATGCTGTTAAAGCAGCATACTTACCATAATTTCCTATTTTTTTTAAAGCTTCTTTTCTGTCTATATTTTTATCTTGATTGTTCATGTTGTGTTTTTTTTTGAATTCTATAAATGAAGTAATAAGTATCGTTTTTGGCAGTTTTAAAGGTGTTTAAAACTGCCATGAACTAATTAATTTAAGATTACTTTTTTGTTTACGCTTCCGTTTGCTGTTTGTAATTTTATAAGATATACACCTGTAGATAAGCTCATTGGTAATTGTACCTCTGCTTTTTGTTGTGCTGCAATACTTTTATTAAAAACTTGTTTCC
>CAJQQH010000137.1 GCA_905480405.1 uncultured Polaribacter sp.
AAACCATTCTCTGCATTTATTTCTCTGATGATTTTTACTTTTCTCTTTACGTCTGCATAATCTGCATGAGAAAAATTTATTCTAAACACATTTACACCAGCTTTTGCTAAATCTGTTAAAATTTCTTTTGTATCTGTTGCAGGCCCTAGAGTAGCAACTATTTTTGTTTTATTGTTATTTGGCATATTTTCTAAAATATTAAAAAATCTTTCGATTTTAATGTATTCTTATCAATTGAATAAGAAGTAATTATTTGATCTATTTTTTTTATTTTATCAACTGTTTCAGATAAAAAACTAAAACTTAAATCACCAGAGATTTTAATAAAGAAATCCACTTTTTTCTTTTCTGGTATTAAATAAGCCTTTGTTTCTGATATAAGAAGAAGCTCGTTCGATTCTGTTTGATTTTCTCTTTTAGAGCTATTTGCAATTAAGAACCAATCAAAGTCATATTCAGTATTAGAATAATTAAAAATTGAAAAAGAAGCGTTTTTTTGCTGATTTTCAAATTTTAGATCTTCTTTAGATTTATAAAAACTAGTGTTTAAATTTTTATTCAATAAATAGGCTAATTTAAAATCTTCTAAAGCAGTGTGAATACCAATTAAGGAGTATTCTTCTTCGCAGAAATCTTCTAAACCTAATGAATGAATTTGCATAAATAGTAACTAGTTTTAGTTCATCTTTAAGATGCTAAATTACTAATTGTTTATGAGTTTTGCTGGGATTTTAACGAAAACGTTATCGTAGTTAGCCTACAGAAATTTCATTTTGAAAGGCATAATAGACTCTCTTCGAAGCTTGTTCTTCTGCCTTTTTTTTAGAGGTTGCTCTACCTTTTGCAACCTGTTCTCCATCTATACTTATTTTAACACTAAAGTGTTTTACAGACTCGTTTCCAGAATCTTCATAAGTATCAAATTTGTATTTTCTTTTCTTTTTTTGACACCATTCTATAATTAAACCTTTATAGCTAGTTATTTTACCTTCTAACTTTTCTATATCTACATAGGGTACAATTACATTTTCGTAAATAAATTTCTGGCAAAATTTATATCCTTTATCTAAGTAAATAGCACCAATTAAAGCTTCAAAAATATTACCATGAATATTATCGCCAATATTGGTCTGATCTATATTACTTTTTACAAAGCGGATTAAATCTAAATCTTTACCTAACTCATTTAAGTGCTCTCTACTTACAATTTTAGAACGCATCTGAGTAAGATAACCTTCTGTACCTGTTGGTACTTTTTTGTACAAATAAGCAGCAATTACAGAGCCCAAAATAGAATCGCCTAAAAACTCTAGACGTTCATAATTAATAGGAATTCCGTTTTTGTCTAGCATTTGTACAGATCTATGTGTAAATGCTTTCTTGTACTTATTTATTCTCTTAGGAGAAAAGTTAAGTAAATTTTTTAATTCGTTACGTAATTCTTGATCTTCTACAGAACGAGATTTAACTATTTTACGAATAAAATTCATAGACTATTCCTCTAATTTCTTAAAGGCAACACAAGCATTATGACCTCCAAAACCAAATGTATTACTCATTGCTATATTCACTTCTCTTTTTTGAGCTTTGTTTAGCGTAAGGTTTAATTCCGGATTTATATTCTCGTCTATATTGGCGTGGTTTATTGTTGGTGGCACAATACTATGTTTCATTGCTAAAATAGCAGCAATAGATTCAATAGCACCTGCAGCACCTAATAAATGCCCAGTCATAGATTTTGTAGAATTAATATTGATATTCTTAGCATGATCACCAAAAACCTCTGAAATTGCTTTTAACTCTGCAACATCTCCAAGCGGTGTAGAAGTACCATGTGTATTAATATGATCTACATCTTCTGGATTGATACCTGAATTTTCTAAACAATTTTTAATAACAGCAATTACACCTAATCCTTCTGGATGTGGAGCTGTCATATGATAAGCATCAGAAGACATACCTCCACCAATTACCTCTGCATATATATTTGCTCCTCTTGCTTTTGCGTGTTCATATTCTTCTAGAATAATAGCACCTGCTCCTTCACCTAAAACAAAACCATCACGTTCTGCATCAAAAGGTCTTGAGGCAGTTTCGCAATCTTCATTTCTTGTAGATAAAGCATGCATTGCATTAAAACCACCAACACCAGCATACGTTACAGCCGCTTCAGAACCACCAGTAACAATAACGTCACATTGTCCTAAACGAATGTAATTTAATGCATCTATCATTGCATTTGCAGAAGATGCACATGCAGAAACAGTTGTATAATTAGGTCCCATAAATCCGTTTTTAATAGAAATATGACCTGGTGCAATATCTGCAATCATTTTTGGGATAAAGAACGGATTAAATCTTGGTGTACCATCTCCGGCTCCAAAATTTATTGCTTCGTTTTGAAAAGTTTCTAAACCTCCAATTCCTGCTCCCCAAATTACGCCTACACGAAATTTGTTAATAGCTTCTAAGTCTAAGTTAGAGTCTGCAATAGCTTCATCTGAAGCTACCATTGCATACTGCGTAAACCTATCCATTTTACGGGCGTCCTTTCTGTTAATAAAGTCCGTAACCTCGAAGTCTTTTAATTCACATGCAAAACGAGTTTTGAACTTGGCAGCGTCAAAACATTTAATAGGCGCTGCACCGCTAACTCCGTTAACTAATGCGTTCCAATATTCTTCAATATTATTACCAATGGGCGTTAAAGCGCCAAGTCCAGTGACTACAACTCGTTTTAATTGCATATAAATATTACTTTTTTGCTTCTTCGATATAGCTAACTGCTTGACCTACTGTTCCAATATTCTCTGCTTGATCATCTGGAATTTGGATATCAAATTCTTTTTCGAATTCCATAATTAATTCAACAGTATCTAAAGAATCTGCTCCTAAATCGTTTGTGAAGCTAGCTTCTGTTGTTACTTCATTATCGTCTACTCCTAATTTGTCTACGATAATAGCTTTTACTCTTGATGCAATGTCTGACATAATTTTGTTTGTTTTTTAAAATTTAAATCGGGGCAAAAATACGAATCTTATTAATTCTAACTAACTTTTGCTCGAAAAATGATTATTAAAGATAAATAAAAATGTTTAATCTCTCTTAAAAATAACCAGTTTGTTAATAATTATTCTTTTTTTTGTACTCTAGTTATATAGATATGAAGCGTATTGTTGTTTTTGCTTCTGGTTCTGGAACGAACGCAGAAAATATTATTAAGTTTTTTAATCACACTAAGACTGCTAAAGTTACTCAAGTATTGTGTAACAATGAGCATGCCAAAATTTTTGACAGGTGTAAAAATCTAAATGTCAATTGTTTATTGTTTAATAGAACCGATTTTTCTAAAGAAGATACCATCTTAAATCTTTTAAAAGAACAAGCAGATTATATTATTCTTGCGGGGTTTTTATGGAGAATTCCAGGAAAAATTGTTGCTGCTTTTCCTAATAAAATCATTAATATACATCCTGCCTTATTACCAAAATATGGCGGAAAAGGAATGTATGGAATGAATGTTCATAAAGCTGTAAAAGAGCATAAAGAACAAGAAACAGGTATTACAATTCACTACGTAAATGAGAATTATGACGAAGGAGCCATCATATTTCAGGCAAAAACAGCATTAAATGATCTTGATTCTGCAGAAACAATCGCCGAAAAAATCCATATTTTAGAGCAACGCTACTTTCCTAGAATTATTGAAGATGTAATTTTAGATATTAATGAGTAAAAAAAAGTTTTACGTAGTTTGGAATGGTCGTAAAAAAGGAGTTTTTACTTCTTGGAAAGTTTGTAAAGCACAAATTGATGGTTTTGAAGGTGCTCAATACAAATCTTTTGCAGATTTAAATGAGGCAGAAACGGCATCCACCAAAAACTATGATGACTATAAGGGTAAAAACACTAAAAAGCCAACCTTATCATCCGCAGAAAAATCTAGTTACGGCTCGCCTAATTTAGAAAGTATTTCTGTTGATGCTGCTTGTGCTGGAAATCCTGGTAAAATGGAATACAGAGGTGTTTTAACACATAACAAACAGCAAATTTTTATAAAAGGGCCTTTTAAAAAAGGGACAAATAATATTGGTGAGTTTTTAGCTTTAGTACACGGTATTGCCTTGTTAAAAAGCAAAAACCAACACAATCTTCCTATTTATTCCGACTCTAAAATTGCCATGAGTTGGGTAAAAAAGAAACAATGCAGAACCAATATGGTTTTTGATGCTTCTAATAAAGATTTATTAGAATTGATAAAAAGAGCAGAAAACTGGCTGAAAGAAAACACCTACAAAAACCCTATTTTAAAATGGGAAACCAAAGCTTGGGGAGAAATTCCTGCAGATTTTGGAAGAAAATAGTTTTAGTTGGCAGTTTACAATATCAGTTTTCAGTTTTTCACTGTTGGATAAAAAACTAACACTGCAACTGATAATTGAATCTAAAGATTATATCCAACAGAAAACATAATTATTCTTGGTAAAATAAATGTTTTAGTATCAGAAATTAAATAATCTGAAAAACCATTGCTTTGTTTAAATTGTGCATTTAATAAGTTTTGAGCTTTAATTTTATAAGACCAAGCACTATTTTCTTGCTTGTAAGACAAGGTTGCATTGGCAATTTCATACACATTTTTTTGACCTAACGTTTTGTTTTGATAATTGCTTTTGCTATAATCAAAATTAAAAATAAAGCCTTTTAAAAAATCATAATCTATAGTTATAAAAGGTTCTGTAGTTATAAATTTTGATGTGTTTGTACTTGCTGTAAACTTACCAATGTTTCTTTTTACACCAATTTCTATCGTTTTTAAAGATTTTAAATAACTATTAGCTTCAAAAAATAAAAACCCAAAACTAAATTAGTTTTGGGTTTTTAATATGTTCTCGATACAGTTTTACTAAAAAGTAAAATTACTCGAACTTAATGACAGCTTCTAATTAAATATTCGCTTTCATTAATTCTCTATTCATTCTTGCAATATTGTCTAAAGAAATTCCTTTAGGACACTCAACCTCACAAGCACCTGTATTTGTACAGTTTCCAAAACCTTCTAAATCCATTTGAGCTACCATGTTTTGTACCCTGTCTGCTGCTTCTACTTGCCCTTGTGGTAACAATGCGTATTGAGATACTTTTGCACCCACAAATAACATTGCACTAGAGTTTTTACAAGTTGCTACACAAGCACCACAACCAATACATGTTGCCGCATCCATTGCTTCGTCTGCCGCATGTTTAGAAATAGGAATTGAATTTGCATCTTGTGTATTACCAGACGTATTTACAGATATATAACCACCTGCATGCTGTATTCTATCAAAAGAAGTTCTATCTACAACTAAATCCTTTAAAACAGGAAATGCTGCTGCTCTAAATGGCTCTATCGTAATCGTATCTCCATCTTTAAACATACGCATGTGTAATTGGCATGTTGTAACACCTCTATCTGGTCCATGCGCTTCTCCATTAATATACATAGAACACATACCACAAATACCTTCTCTACAATCATGATCAAAAGCAACTGGCTCTTCGCCAGTATTTACTAACTG
>CAJQQH010000138.1 GCA_905480405.1 uncultured Polaribacter sp.
ACATTTATTAACCGATTTAACAGGTAATACACACCGTGCAGAATTTTGTATTGATAAACTATACTCACCAGATTCATCATCGGGGCGTTTAGGTATTTTAGAGCTTCGTGCTTTCGATATGCCGCCACATCCGCAAATGAGTTTAATGCAAAATTTACTGGTACGTACTTTAGTTGCTTGGTTCTGGAAAAAACCTTACGAACACAATTTAGTTCGTTGGGGAACAGAATTGCACGATAAATTCCTAATAGAACATTACGTTAGAGAAGATATTAAAGATATTGTAGATCAATTAAATAAAGCTGGTTACGAATTTAAAGAAGATTGGTTCGATCCATTTTTCGAATTTAGATTTCCGCTTCATGGAATGGTAGACATTAATAATATTCATCTAGAATTAAGAGCAGGAATAGAACCTTGGAATGTTTTAGGGGAAGAAATGACTGGCGGAGGAACCTCTAGATATGTAGATTCTTCTTTAGAAAGACTACAAGTTAAAGTTTCTAATTTTAATGAAGACCGTTTCGTATTAAGTTGTAATGGTGTTAAAATACAATTAAATAGTACTGGTGTTCACGGAGAATATGTTGCAGGTGTTCGTTACAAAGCTTGGGATCCGTTTTCTGCTTTACACCCAACAATTCCTGTAGATACACCACTTGTTTTTGATATTGTTGATACCTGGAATAAACGCTCTATTGGAGGTTGTACTTATTTTGTTGCACATCCAGGAGGAAGATCTTATGATGAATATCCGGTAAATAGTTATGAAGCAGAGTCGAGACGTATTAATCGTTTCTGGGAGTTTGGTCATACACAAGGTGAAATTGACCCTGTAGAAAGTATCAACCCAAATACAGAAAACCCAACAAGAAGTGTGGAACCAAACAGTAGTTCTAAACGATTTAAGTTTAAAGAATTACCTGTTAATTTTGAATTTCCTTATACTTTAGATTTAAGAAAAAAGTAAGGATCTTTTTATATGTAGTGTGAATTATGAAGACAATTGAAAAAACAATTGAGAAGTCAATTTTGAATGATTATTTTTTAAATAAAAGTAAATATGATGAATTATTAATTTCTAAAATGGAAGATACATCAGATTGGAAAATTTTATTAGACAATTTACAAAAAATTGGACCAAAAAAATTAGCTTCTAAACAAGCAGATATAGATTGGTTATTGGCTGAAAATGGTGTTACTTACAATGTTTATAACGATCCTAAAGGCTTAAATAGACCTTGGAATTTAAATGTAGTCCCTTTTATAATTCATCAAAAAGAATGGGACGAAGTTGAAAAAGGAATTAAACAACGTTCTGAAGTTTTAAACCTTATTCTAAAAGATTTATACGGTAAACGTGAGTTATTAAAAAAAGGTATTATTCCGCCAGAGGTAATTTATGCGCATCGTGGTTTTTTACGTTCTTGTGATAAAATTGAATATAATACTGCTAAACAATTACATGTTCACGCTGTAGATTTAGCAAGAGGACCAGATGGTCAAATGTGGGTTGTAAACGATAGAACGCAGGCACCTTCTGGAATGGGTTATGCATTAGAAAATAGATTTTCTACAAGTAAAATTATTCCAGAAGTATTTAACAACATAAATGTTAAACAACCTTCTACTTTTTTTAATGATTTTAATAAGTTATTACTTCATGTAGCCCCTTCTAATAAAGAAAACCCAATGGTAGTTATTTTAACTCCTGGGCCGCATAATGAAACTTATTTTGAGCATTCTTTTTTATCATCTTTTTTAGGGCATCCTATAGTAAAAGGTAATGATTTAGTTGTGAGACATGGAAAAGTTTGGCTAAAATCTTTAAAAGGATTAAAACAAGTTGATGTTATTTTAAGACGTGTAGATGACAGTTTTATGGATCCCCTAGAGTTAAGAGAAGATTCTTATTTAGGTGTTGCTGGCTTGTTAGAAGTTGTACGTTTACAAAATGTTGCCATTGTTAACCCTATCGGGAGCGGAGTTTTAGAAAACCCTGCACTTATCCCATTTATGGAAAACATCTGTAAATTTTTCTTAAATGAAAAGCTAATTTTACCTCAAATTGCTTCTTGGTGGTGCGGTCAAGAAAAGGAAAGAAAACACATATTAAAAGATTTACCTTCTTATGTTGTAAAAAGAATTGATAGATCTCATAGAGAACATATATATTTTTGTGAATTTTTAAGTAAAAAAGAACTTAAAAATCTTGAAATTGAAATTTTAGAAAACCCAAACAGATTTGTCGCTCAAGAAAAAATATCTTTTTCTACGGCACCTAATTTTGTAAAAGACAAACTAGAACCTCGTAAAATTTTATGTAGAACTTTTTCTATTGCAAAAGACAACGGTTATAGTGTTATGCCTGGTGGATTGGTAAGAGTTGCCACAGAACGAGAAGAATTATTTGTATCTAACCAAAGAGGCGGAACAAGTAAGGATTTTTGGATTGTTAGTGATGAAAAACAAAATTATTTACAAAATTATTCATGGAACAAAAGTGTTTCTAACCAAGAAGAAAGTATAAATGATGTGCCTAGTAATACTGCAGAAAATTTATATTGGTCTGGAAGATACCTAGGAAGAACATTATTTACTGCTAGATATTTAAGAATGGTTTTAAACCAAATGACACATGTGCAATATAATAATGATAGAAAATCTGAATCTGAAAGTTTAAAAATATTATTTCAATCAATTACAAACATAACTTCTACTTTTCCTGGTTTTACAGGAGAAAATGAAGAAGAAGCTTTAAAAAATCCTTTAAAAGAAATTAAAGCGCTTACTTTAAATAAACAAAGAATTGGTGGATTTGCTCAATCAATGCAAAGTTTTAACAATTCTTATTATTCTTTAAGAAACTTATGGTCTAAAGATATGTGGCGTGTTTTTGATGGAATTCAAAAACAATTAACAAAACTAAAAGAAGAAGAAACCTATTCTGTTTATAATTTATCTAGATTTTTTGATAAAATTATTACCAGATTAATTGCTTTTATGGCGTTAACTGAAGAAAGTATATTAGTAAGGCAAGGACTACTACTCTACTTTATAGGTTTACAGATTGAACAAGCTTCTATGACCATAGAAAAATTTAGATCTCTAATAATTGTAAATCATAATGATGAATTAGAATATGAAATTTTAGAATCTCTTTTAAATAGTCATGAAAGTCTAAACATTTATAGATACAGTTACAAATCTTACTTAAGTATAGAAAATGTTTTAAAACTTTTACTTTTAGATAAAGAATATTCTAGATCACTAATGTATCAAGTTACAAGAATAAAAAAAGATATTGATAGGTTACCTAACACAAACACATCAATTGAAATGACTGACTGTCAAAAAAATATTAATACGGTAATTAATAAAATACAAAGTTTACCTCTGAAAGAAATTTTAGAAATTGACAATAACTCTAACATGCGTAAAAAATTAGATGGCCTATTATCAGACTTAAGTGATTTATTACATACTACTTCATTATCTGTATCAGACACTTATTTTAACCACTCTCAACAACAAAAACAGTTGGTAGATAGAAAAATTTCTAATTAATATGATTTTTGATCTTTGGCATAAAACAAAATATAGTTATGAAAATGGCGCGTCATTCTGTCATAACTTAACAACCTTAAAACCAAAAAGTTTTAAAGGACAAACAGTTTTAGAATACAATTTAGAAATTAGCCCAAAGCCTACTGATATTTCTGAAAGAGTTGACTTTTTTGGAAATACAGTTACCCGATTTTCTATTCAACAAAATCACGAAGAATTAGTAGTTATAGCAAATAGTAAAGTTTCTAGAGATTATGATTTACAAATTGAGAATGAAAATCTAGTTGAAGGAAAAAAAATTACTGTAAAGGAATCCCTTAAATTGTTAAAAGAAATTCATCCTGAAATTATTGATGCCAGACAATTTGTTTTGCCTTCTCCTTTAATTTCTGATATGAGTTCTGAAATTAAAGAATATGCATTACTTTCTTTTAAGCCAGAACGTTCTTTTTACGATGCCGCTTATGAGTTAATGCAACGTATTTTTACAGATTTTGATTTTGTTGCTGGTTTTACAAATATAGCAACACCTTTAAAAGAGGTTATGAAAGAGAAAAAAGGTGTTTGTCAAGATTTTGCACAAATTGCTATTGCTTGTGTTAGATCTATAGGGCTTCCTGCAAGATATGTAAGTGGCTATATAGAAACATTAGCACCAGAAGGTAAAATAAAATTAATTGGAACAGATGCTTCACATGCTTGGTTTTCTGTTTTTATTCCAACTTTTGGTTGGGTAGATTTCGATCCAACAAATAATCAAATACCAAAAAACCAACATATAGTTGTTGCACATGGTAGAGATTATTATGATGTTCCTCCTTTAAAAGGAGTAATTTACAGTACCGGTAAAAGTGAAATGGAAGTATCAGTAGATTTAAGGCCGTCAATTAATACTTCTCAACAAAAAACAGAGCAGCAGCAACAGCAGCAACAGCAGCAGCAACAAAACTATTTTTATTAGTTCTTAAAATAATTTCTAATTATTAAAATAAAAAAAACCTAACATAAGTCTAATTATAAACTTATGTTAGGTTAAACTTTTTATATGCAGTATCTTGTATATGAGTTTAAGTTTAAACTTCTTCTTTCTCTTCTTCTATAAAAGAGCTTGTTATAGCGTCTGAAATATTAAAATAATTGTCTTCTAATTTTTCTGCAATTAAAATTAATTGATCAATTAAATTAGAAATAAAATCTTCTAAATTATCATCGATATCAGTAATTAATTTATATTCGAATTCAGCTTTCATTTTACCAATTAAAAAAGCAGCAGAATCTGTAGACACTTCTCTGTTCTTAGAAATAATACAAATGTATTTATAAATCTGGGACAGACAACTTTTTATTGATCTTGGACATTCTTCATTAAGAATAATAAATTCTAATGTATTTTTTCTTGCTGGTGCTTTCTTATAAAAACGCCTCATCATATCGTATGTAGAAACACATTTTAATAATGTAGACCATTGGTAATTTCCATCAGTTTCATTTCCATTAATTTCTTTAGAAGCCGCTACATCACTCAATTTAGAATTTATAATTCTAGATACCTGAATGGCTCTTTCTAAATTTACACCCAACATAATTACTGCATATACTTCATCGTGTAAAAGTGTACTTTTAATTTTACTCCTAACTTCTGAAGAAGATTGTGTTACCATAGATGTAAATTCATACAAACCACTTTTTACAAATTTTTCAATTGGATATCTTTTAAGATTATGATTAATTTTATTAATACACTCAAATAACTCTGTAGATATTAAATCTCTAGAACTTCTTGCATTTTCATGTGCATTAATAAAAGTACTTACTATCGAATAATGCTCTTCTAAATTTAAACCTACATTAAATAATACAGACTCTTCCTTTAAAGTAATATCAGAATCTATAATTTCGTTTGCAGACATATACATAACAGACCTTAATACAAATTGTCTAGATTGTGATAATTCGTCTGGTGCATCTAAAGAAGAAAAATAATTTACATTTAAAAACCTTGCTAAGTGTTCAGATCTTTCTATATATCTACCCATCCAAAAAAGGTTATTGGCTACTCTTGCTAACATATTATTTTATTTTTTTAATACCCAAGTGTCTTTAGACCCTCCTCCTTGAGATGAATTTACAACTAAATTTCCTTTTTTAAGCGCAACTCTTGTTAACCCTCCTTTTAAAACAAAATCGGTGTCTTTACCCAATAAAGTAAAAGTTCTTAAATCTACGTGTCTTGGATCAAAAGATTCATCTTCATCTATATAAGTTGGATGCGTAGATAAAGACATTATTGGTTGTGCAATATATTTTCTAGGTTCTGCCTTAATTGTTTTCTTAACAATTTCTATTTCTTCTTTTGTAAGTCTATTTCCTATAGAAATACCATAACCACCAGATTCATCTACCGGTTTTATAACTAGCTTATCTATATTATCTAACACATAACTTAGTTCATTTTTTCTACTACAATGATAAGTATGAACGTTATTTAAAATAGGCTCCTCATCTAAGTAATATTTTATAATTTCTGGCATATAAGTATATACCGCTTTATCATCTGCAACACCTGTACCAGGTGCATTTACTAAAGTTACATTTCCTTTTTTATAAACAGAAAACAAACCAGGTACACCTAAAAGAGAATCTTTTCTAAATACTAATGGGTCTATAAATAAATCGTCTACTCTTCTATAAATTACATCTACTTTTTCTGGTCCATGTATGGTTCTCATATATACAAAACCATTATCTACAAATAAATCTCTACCTTCAACCAAAACAACACCCATTTGTTTAGCTAAAAAAGAATGTTCATAATAAGCTGAATTATATACACCTGGTGTTATAATAACACAAACAGGTGCATCTACACCTTTTGGTTTTACAGATTCCATTGTTTCTAATAATCTAGCTCCATAATCTACAACCGTATGTGCATTGTATTGATTAAAGACTCCAAACAAAGCATGTTTTACTGCATTTCTATTTCCTACAACATAACTTACACCAGAAGGACATCTAATATTATCTTCTAAAACATAATATTCTCCATCGGAATGTTTAATTAAATCGGTACCAGAAATATGATTATAAATTCCACCTGAAGGATTTAAACCAACCATTTCTGGCAAGAAATTTGCTGAAGATTTAATTAAATCTTCTGGCACAATACCTTGTTTAATAATTTTTTGATCATGATAAAGATCCCATAGAAAAAGGTTTAACGCTTTACTTCTTTGTAAAACACCTTTTTCTAATTTTGTCCATTCTTTGTTATTAATAATTCTAGGAAATAAATCAAAAGGAAAAATCTGTTCCTTTACTTCCTTTTCTCCATATACTTGAAACGTGATTCCTAAGTTAAAAAAAGAATCTTTTGCTTGTTTGTTTAATCGATCAAATTCAGAGACAGAATAAGAACCAAATAAATTATAAAGTGTTTTATAAACTTCTCTTAATTCATTATTCTTTTTAAAGAGTTCATCATAAAATCTTGAATCTAATTCGTAAGCTGAAAATAGTGGTAGTGTTGTGTTTTTTTTCAAATCTTATAATTTTTAGTAAATATAAAATACTTTTACGATAATAGTAATTAAATATTAAATATAGTGTGATTATTGTAATAATAATTTTAATTCAATCAATTAATTTCGATAACATAAAAAAAACATTACGATATTCATAATACTGTAATCATTAAAACTTAATTTCTTTTTCTTGAAGAAAAAAAAGTTTCATATTAATAGAACAATAATAATGAAGGGAAACAATTAAATAAAAAACTTGATTTATTTATTTTTTAATTAAATTACTGAGAAAAGATAGTATTTTTAGATTAAAACTTAGTGTAAAATACCGTCTTTTTATTTATGATTTTGTTATGAAAATAATTATAACATTCTAAAGCTCTTTTTTTAAACTAATTACATATTTAATTAGTTGTTTTTTTTATCATATTATTAATTGTAATAATTCTTGTTCTATTATCTTCGCGCGCGTTATGTGGATGTACTTAGGACTTTTAGCTGCTCTATTTTTAGGGTTACACAATTTATGTAAAAAGCATGCACTGCAGGGAAATGAAGTTTTTCCTGTTTTGTTGGGCACTATTTCTGCAGGTTTTATATTAATTGTTCCTTTTTATGTGGGGTCCATTTGGTATCCTGACTATATGCTGAAAATAGGTTTCTATATTACAGATATTACCTGGGAAACTCATGGGTTTATAGTTATAAAGTCTATGATAATGGCATCTTCTTGGATTTTGGCTTATCAAGCATTAAAACATTTACCCATCACAATTGTAACTCCAATTCGTTCT